>CAXBAC010000160.1:0-6034 GCA_963973485.1 uncultured Polaribacter sp.
AAAACCTTTTTATTTCTATTTACAAAATCTCTTGGTATAATTTGTTCTACTTTAACAGCGTGTTTAAAAACTAGCTTTTCAGCTTCAGTTAAAAGTTCTTTTAAGTTGTTGTTTACAGGTCTGTATGTGATATTAATTGCACCTTTTAACTTTGGGTATTTTATAGTAATCCAATTGTTTTTATCGTCAATTATATTAGCGTATTTTAATACTTTAAATGTGTAAGGTCTTACTGTTTCTAACTGTTTGTATGCTTTTTTAGGATACTCTAGACTTAAGTATGCTTTTGGCTTTGGCAATACCACTTCTTTGCAAGAAAAAAATATGATACTTGTAAAAAATAACACAAAAACTATTAAAAGAGAATTACGCATTTTTAGTGGCTTTTACTTGTTTTATGCGTTTTTTATCTAACGCTTCTATAGTAAACGTGTAATTCTTGAAAATTATTTTCTCGTTCTTTTTTGGGAACTTTCCAGAAATTTCTAAAATAAACCCAGCTAAGGTTTCACTTTCGCCTTTTTCTTGTTCAAAAATAGCTTCATCTTCATCATCTAACACTCTGCAAAAATCTTTAATGGTAGTTTTACCTTCAAAAATATAAGTATTTTCATCTACTTTAGAATATTGTAAATCTTCATCATCAAACTCATCATTTATATCACCTACAATTTCTTCAATAACATCTTCTAAGGTTACTAAACCACTAGTTCCTCCATATTCATCAACTACTATTGCCAAATGATTTTTTCGATCTCTAAAATCGTCTAATAAATCGTCTAACTTTTTGTTTTCTGGTACAAAAAAAGCTTCTCTAAGCAAGTTTTGCCATTTAAAATTTTTTTTATTTAAGTGCGCTAATAAATCTTTAGCATATAAAACCCCAATGATGTTGTCTATATTATCACTATACACAGGATTTCTAGAATACCCATTTTCCAATATTTTATTCAATACATTTTCATAAGGTTCTTCTTCAGAAAGTGCAAAAATATCTATTCTTGGTTTCATGATTTGCACTGTTTCTGTGTTTCCAAAATTTACAATACCTTCTAATATTTTTTGTTCGTCTTTTGTTGTAGCTCCTTCTGATGTGAGTTCTAATGCCTGAGATAAAGTTTCTACAGAAAAATTAGAATTTTTATTACCTAGATTTTTTTCTATGAATTTAGTTAAACTAATAAGAGGTAATGTAAAAGGTGTTAAAATGGTGTTGATTGCTTTTATAAATTTAGACATGGTTTTAGAAAAACGAAGTGCATTTCTAGAAGCATATACTTTTGGTAAAACCTCACCAAACAATAAAATTAAAAAAGTTACTAAAACAATTTCTACTAAAAAACGAATTGGGACAGTAAATAAGTAAAGGTTGAGCTCATAATCGAAACTACCAAATAGAGTTTCTGCTAAAGACGCAAACAGTAGAACAATTAAAATATTGATAAAATTATTGGTAATTAAAATAGTTGCAAGAAGTTTTCTAGGTCTTTCTAATAATGTAACAATTACGTGTTCTTCTTTACTTTCTTTGATGAGCTCGTTAACATCTGTTTGTGAAAGCGAAAAAAAAGCAACTTCAGTTCCAGAAATTAATGCAGAACTTATCAATAAAAGAATTAGAGCAATAATATTTACTCCTGTTATAAAGTCAATTGTGGATAATAGTAAGTATAAATGTTCGGGATCTGGATCCAAAAGAAAATATTTTAGTTAATTAAAATGGTAAATCATCGGTTTCTTCTTCAGAAACGCTTTTTTTAATTTGTGGAGCTGCTTGTTCGTTTTGCTGCTCCATATTTGAATTGTTTGTATTTTTTTTGTTAGACAGCATTGTCATTTCATTTACTTGAACTTCTGTTGAGTATCTTTTAACTCCATCTTGTTCCTAAAGTCTATTTTGTAATTTTCCTTCACCATACACTTTATCACCTTTAGAAAGGTATTTTTCGCACACTTTAGCCAAGCCATTTCTAACTACAATATTGTGCCAATCTGTATTGGTAATTTTTTCACCAGTTTGTTTATTGGTGTAACTTTCTGATGTTGCAATAGGAAAACGTCCCACACAATTTTGATCGTCAAAATAATGCATTTTAACATCATCACCTAAATTCCCAATTAAAATTACTTTATTTATTGTACCTGCCATGTTTTGTGTATTTCTACATCAAAAGTACTAAAAAAATCCATTACTTTTTAGGGAGATATGAGTCTAGAAAATTTGCAATTAAAACAGGAACTGGGTAATTTTCTACATCAATCCAAGGTACATTTGCTTCTGGTAAATTTGTTGTTTCTACGATCCAAAATTGTGTATATAAATGTTGATGAGATAATTTATGAGTCACTTCTTTTGTGTTATGTGAAGAAATAGTGGCTTTATTTGGAATTAAATTATTAAACTCTTCTAAGCCTATTAATGTTTCTTTAGTAATGGTTTTATTGCTCTCTATTAATGGAAATTGATACAATCCTTGCCAGATTCCTTTACCTTTTCTTTCTGATAAGATGGTTTTATCATCACTTGTTTTAATTACAATATAATTAAAGTATCGTTTTTTTACTTTTAATTTTTTTTCCTTAATAGGTAATGTGTCTACCAAGTTTTTTTGAAGCGAAACACAGCTTTCAGATAATGGGCAAAAAAGACATAATGGTTTTTTAGGTTTACATTGTATTGCACCAAACTCCATTATAGCTTGATTGTAATTGGCAGGTTGTGATGTATCTATTAATTCTTCTGCCAACTTTTTAAACTCTTTAATTCCTTCTGTTGAGTTGATAGGTGTTTTAATGCCAAAATATCTCGATAAAACTCTATACACATTACCATCTACAACAGCTGTTGGTTCATTAAAAGCAAAAGAAGCAATTGCAGAAGCAGTATAATCACCTACTCCTTTTAGTTTTATAATTTCTTTATATGATGATGGAAATTCACCATTAAACTCGTGTACAATCTGTTTTGCAGAATAATGTAAATTTCTTGCTCTAGAGTAATAACCTAAACCTTGCCACATTTTTAAAATGGTACTTTCATCTGCTTTTGCAAGCTCAAAAATAGTAGGAAAAGTTGATGTAAATTTTAAATAATAATCTAATCCTTGAGCAACTCTTGTTTGCTGCAGCATAATTTCTGATAACCAAATGAAATAAGGGTTTTTAGTTTTACGCCAAGGTAAATCTCTCTTGTTTTGTAAGTACCACTGTATTAAAGTGTTAGAAAATATCATCATAAAAAAATAGATTTGCAATATTACATTTTAAAATTCACATATTTTTATATCTTTATGTTTTTGGAATTGATTAATTATCATATATTTGCATCCGCATTTTTGAAAGTAAATAATAAAAAATATAGTAAAAATAAAGACATGACGAAAGCAGATATCGTATCAAAAATTTCAGATAAATCAGGAATTGAAAAAACAGATGTTTTAGCAACTGTTGAAGCATTTATGACTGAGGTTAAAGATGCATTAGAAGGTGGTGATAACGTTTATTTAAGAGGTTTTGGTAGCTTTATAATCAAAACAAGAGCAGAAAAAACAGGTAGAAATATTTCTAAGAATACAACTATTAAGATTCCAGCTCATAATATTCCAGCTTTTAAACCAGCAAAAACATTTACAGAAGGAGTAAAAAATAAAGTAGCTGTTAAATAACAAAATATTAATCTAAACCGTTAAAGGTTTACAAAACACTAGAATTTATGCCAAGTGGTAAAAAAAGAAAGAGAGCAAAAATCTCTACGCACAAAAGAAAGAAAAGAGCTAGAGCTAATAGACACAAGAAAAAGTAAGCGTTTGCTTACTTTTTCGTTTATGGCTTAGCCAAGAAAAAACAAAAGTTCATTGACATCGAGGTTACACAAACCTCAAATGGTATTACAAATACCTGACAATATTAATCCATCTGCACAAATAAAAAGTGCAGTGTTAAAACCAGTTCAGTATGAAAACAGAATTAATAATTCGTTCAAATTCATCTGATATTGATTTTGCCTTATTAAGAGATGGAAAACTTATTGAATTAAATAATGAAACAACTGATAACAAATTCTCTGTTGGCGATATTTTTTTAGCCAAAATAGGAAAAGTGTTAACAGGCTTAAATGCATCATTTGTAAATGTAGGCTATCCAAAAGATGGCTTTTTACATTATCATGATTTAGGTGCGCAAGTAAACTCATTAAATACATTCATTAAGAAAGTAAGCACAGGTAAGTATAAAGAATTCACTTTAAAAAACTTTCGAAAGGAAGCAGACATCAACAAAGACGGTAGTATTAAAGATGTACTAAAAACAGGGCAAAACCTGTTGGTACAAATTGTAAAAGAACCAATTTCTACAAAAGGCCCAAGATTAAGCTCAGAGCTTTCTATAGCTGGTAGATTTTTAGTTCTTGTTCCTTTTTCTAATAGAGTTTCTGTATCTCAAAAAATAGAAGATCCAAAAGAAAAAGAACGTTTAAAAAGATTAGCAAAAAGCATTAAGCCAAAAGGATTTGGTGTTATTTTAAGAACTGTTGCAGAAGGTAAAAAGGTAGCAGAATTAGATAAAGATCTGCAAAACTCTTTAGAACGTTGGAAAACAATGTGTAAACGTATACCTAATACAAACACACCAACAAAAATTTTAAGCGAGTTAAACAGAGCATCGTCTATTTTAAGAGATGTTATGAATGAAACCTTTACCAATATTGTAACAAATGATGAAACTTTGAAAGTAGAAATTAAAGAGTATTTACAGGAAATTTATCCTGAAAAGGAAAAAATTGTAAAACTTCATAAATCTACAGTTCCTATTTTTGAAAAATATGGAATAGAAAGACAAATTAAAACATCGTTTGGAAAAACAGTTTCTATGAGCAAAGGTGCCTATTTAGTAATAGAGCATACAGAAGCTTTACACGTTATTGATGTAAATAGTGGAAACCGTTCTAACAAAGCAGGTTCTCAAGAAGATACTGCATTAGAAGTAAATTTAATTTCTGCCACAGAAATTGCACGTCAATTACAATTGCGTGACATGGGTGGTATTATAGTTGTTGATTTTATTGATATGCACAAAGCAGAAAACAGAAATAAACTGTATCAGCATCTAAAAGAACAAATGGCTTTAGATAGAACCAAACACAAAATTCTACCACCAAGTAAATTTGGGTTAGTGCAAATTACAAGACAAAGGGTAAGACCAGAGTTGAGTATAAAAACTACCGAAGACAATCCAAATAAAGATGGTCAAGTAGAAGCTCCAATAGTTTTGTTAGATAAGATTGAAGCTGATTTAGAAAAATACATTACTAAATTAGAAAAAAGCAAATCAACCAATAAAAAGATACAATTACATTTACATCCTTTTATTGCTGCTTATTTAACTAAAGGAGTCAATTCAATTCGTTTTAAGTGGTACTTAAAACACAAAAAGTGGATTACAATTATACCTAGAGATGCTTACACATATTTATATTATAGATTTACTTCTGTAAAAGAAGAAGTTTAAAATGTAATAAGGCAATAATTTATTATCAAAAAACCCGCAACTTTTTAGTTGCGGGTTTTTATATTTTATAAAGTTGTGATTACTTTTTCTCTTTAATTAAATACATGTAAACAGGGTAATGATCTGAATAACCTCCTGTATAACCACCATAAGAAAAACTCCTAAATGGGTAGCCTTTAAATTGCCCTTTTCTGTTGGTTAAAAAACGCTTGTTAAAAATCATTGCTTTAAACATTTTGTAGCTAGAAAAGTCTTTTTCTCCTTTGTCTAATAAAGGTGATGAAATTAAAATCATATCAAATAAATTGATATTATCTCTATAGCCTAACGTATTAAAACCTCTTCTGTGTAAATCTTCGTAAGGGTTATAAATGTCTAAATCACCAACCTTGCTTTTATCACTTTTAGTTTTTAATACTTCTTTAAAACTTGAGTTTGTTGGGTCGTCATTAAAATCGCCCATAGTTATAATTTTAGCATTTGGGTCTTTTTCTCTAATCTGTGCAATGATTTTTGTATTTTGGTAAGC
>CAXBAC010000161.1:0-5965 GCA_963973485.1 uncultured Polaribacter sp.
AGCCAGGTGGCTGTGATATAAAAGTCATTGGCATCCAAAACAACATATTCTTTCAATTCACCTGCATTTGCATTAAAGGTAAAATTGTTTCCTGATGAAGTATTTTGAATCCTTTTTGGACTAATAGAATTGGAAACATCCCAAACTTGAAAAGCATTCGCTCCATTTGTAATTTCATAGGATACAATTCCAGAAGCATTCCCTTGTTCAAAATTTCGAAACGAGAACTGAAAGTCAGAATAGTTTAAATTTTTGGTTCCTAGTACCTCTATATAATCTAAAAATGCATTTGCAGACGGATTACCATTACTATTATAGGTAATTGAAACCGTAATATTTTCGGAAGTATTGTTCAATGCTGCACTTCTTTCTAAGGCAAATGCTTTGGTTAATGAAGAAGGATTTGTAGCTGGGTAATTTATGCTATATGCATCTTGCCCATTTACAACAACATCCATGGTAGAAGCCACTACCGAATTTGATACTCCTCTAGTTCTTACTGTAATATTTTCTCCAGAAACTGCATTTTTAAAAGGAATGGTAAACGATTGGGTATTCTCAATATTAAAATCTTCGTTAAAAAACCATTGAGTACCTACTGCCAAAATGTTTCGTTCTTCCCTTTCAAAAAAAGTATAATCGTCAAAAGTGGTAAAAACATTGGTAGCCACTGATGAAATTGGAGTTTCTGCCTGAATTCTTTTTCCATCTGTTTCATTTACGGTTATAAAATAATATGCTTTATCAGAATAGATATTTTGTCTATGTCTTGCTGTTTCATTGGCGAGATCTACTTCCCAATCATGAGGGCCTTTTGCATAAAAAAGAATAAAATCACTAGCATCAAAAGAACCATCCTGTTCACCTTCTATATAAATTGCATTTTCTTGCAGGTCATCGTATCTAAAATCGCTATTCAATACAGGCAATAATTGGCCTCCATTACCATAAATATGAATTTTCTTCGGATCTAAATTATTAGTAGAAACACCCATTTGCTGCAATAAATTTCTATCAATCTTAAAAATACCAGTAGTATCCACAGAAAACTTATACCAATCTCCACTAGCTAGCACAGAACTGCTAACTTGAGCTATTGAGTTTTGCATTAAAAACATGCAACTTAATAATAGGAATCCTCTTTTAATCATTCTAGATTTAAAAATAACGCAAATAATCTTTAGATATTTTAAAGGAAACAAAGATAAAGTATACTAAAGTAAAAAAGTAATCGTTTGTAAGAATAGATGCAGAAAATAGGTGCGTTAAAAAATTAAATTTGCTTGTATAAAAGTAGATTTTTATTGTAAATTGCATCACTATATAAAAACCCTATCAATTTTAAATTAGATAATGAAAAACATATTTAAAATAACATTCATAGTAGTTACAGCCCTGCTTTTCGCAAATTGTAAAAGTTCATCATCAAACAAGTCGCGTTTAACAGGCTTGTCTTTTAATGATCCAAAAAACGGCAATTACATCAGAGGAAATTCTTTCGAAGGCCAAGAAACTCCTTTAGGAATGGTAGGTGTAGAAGGAGGTTCGTTTACCATGGGGCAAGTGCAAGACGATGTCATGTTCGATTGGAACACCACTCCAAATAAAGTACACGTACGTTCTTTTTATATGGATGAAGCTGAAGTAACCAACTCAGAATATTTCTTATACGTGCAGTATATGAAAGATGTTTTTCCTCCATCAGAAGAAAAATACAAAAACATTTATACCTCTATTTTACCTGATACCTTAGTGTGGAGAAAAAGTTTGGGAAATACAGATATTTTAACAGAAAACTACTTTCGTAATCCTGCTTATGCAGATTATCCTGTAGTGGGTGTAAGTTGGTTGCAAGCTAATGAATACTGCAAATGGAGAACAAATGCAGTAAATTTAAAGAAGTTAATCGACAAAGGAAACCTTGAAAATATTTTTGAAAACGATACCATTAGTAACTTTTTTGATACGGATGTTTTTCTTGTAGATGATTCTAAGTTGTTTGAGGGCGATACCACTATTTATAAAGAGGTGTGGGGAGAACCATTAGAAAAAGAGGTGAACCAAGGCCAGCTAGAGATGCTTTTCAAGGAAGAAAAATTACAAAAGCAGATGGTATTTTAACTCAGCGTTTTCGTTTACCAACAGAAGCGGAATGGGAGTTTGCAGCCAAAGCCAATATCGAAAACAGAGAGTACAACAATATTAGAGGGCGTAAAAAATATGCTTGGGATGGTAAATATACCAGAGCTAAAAACAAACGTAATAAAGGAGATCAGTTAGCCAACTTTAAGCAAGGTAAAGGAAATTATAGTGGTTTGTCTGGTTGGAGTTCAGATGGTGCTGACATTCCTAATGAAATTAAATCTTACCCTCCAAACGGTTTCGGATTGTATGACATGTCTGGAAACGTTGCAGAATGGGTTGCAGACGTATATAGACCTTTAATAGATAATGAAGCCAATGACTTCAACTATTTTAGAGGAAACTTATTTACAAAAAAATTAATAGACAGTAAAGGGAATGTTGTTTTTGCAGAAAACGATGCCTTTTCTAAAACAGATTACGATACCTTACCAAATGGTAAAATCGTACCTAAATACTTACCAGGAGAAATTAAGTATGTTCCTATTACCAAAGATGATGTTGCTATGCGCAGAAACTTTGCAAGAGCCGACAATGCAGATATTGGAGATGGTGATGCCAACTCAAGTCGTTTTTACGAAGATGATGAAGATCAAATCAAAAGCAAACCAAGCATGTACAACTCACCAAAGGCACCTACTAGAGAAATTGATCCTGTTACAGGTGAAGTTATTTTAGTAAACGATGCTAAAAAGAGAACTACTTTAATTAGTGATAGAACGCGTGTTTACAAAGGCGGTTCTTGGTCTGATAGGGAGTATTGGTTAGATCCTGCACAAAGAAGGTATTTACCAGAATACATGGCCACCAACTACATTGGCTTTAGATGTGTGGCAGACAAATTAGGTCCAATGAGTACAGGCAAAAGAAAAGCAAGAAGCGCTCGTAGATAGTCTTACATTTTAAAAAAAATAGAGTCTCATTATATAAAAGTAATGAGGCTTTTTTTTATCTTTATTTTATGAAAATATCGGAGTTATATCAAATTTACAGCCAGTATTATCTAGTAGATACGGATACTAGAAACATTCGCAAAAACACCCTGTTCTTTGCACTAAAAGGTGAAAATTTTAACGGAAATACCTTTGCTGAAAAAGCGCTAGAACTGGGTGCACGTTTTGCTATTGTTGATGAAGAAAAACACAAAACAAAAGAAAATATTCTCTTGGTTGATAACGTGTTGGAAACGCTTCAACAATTAGCCAACTACCATAGAAAACAATTGCAAACCACCATCATTGGGTTAACTGGCAGTAATGGTAAAACCACTACAAAAGAATTGATTAATGCTGTGTTAAGCACCACGTATAAAACTACAGCCACAAAAGGGAATTTAAACAATCATATTGGAGTACCACTCACCTTGTTGTCTATACTTCCAGACACTGAATTTGGCATCGTAGAGATGGGCGCAAATCACCAAAAAGAAATTGAATTCTTATCAAATATTTGCGAACCTGATTTTGGGTACATTACCAATTTTGGAAAGGCACATTTAGAAGGTTTTGGCGGAGTTCAAGGCGTCATCAAAGGAAAAAGCGAGTTGTACACTTTTCTGAAAAAGCATCAAAAAAAGGTGTTTATCAATCCTGATGATCCCATTCAGGTTGAAAAAACATCAGGCATTGAAACCATTCCCTTTGCAAGCGAATTAAGCCTAATCAGTGTACATCCGTTTGTAAAATTGGAGTATGGAAATACAGTCTTACAAAGTAATTTAATAGGCAGTTACAATTACAATAATATTGCTGTTGCAGTTACTATGGGAAACTATTTTAAGGTTCCCACTGCAAAAATTAAGCAAGCAATTGAAAGTTACAGCCCTACAAACAATCGTTCTCAAATCATTAAACAAGCAAGCAATACCATTATTTTAGATGCCTACAATGCCAATCCTTCTAGTATGAAAGTCGCTTTAGAACATTTTGCTTCCCTTCAAGAAGAGCATAAAATGGTCATTTTAGGTGATATGTTCGAATTGGGGGAAGACAGTTTAGAAGAACATCAAGCTATTGTGGACTTGGTAAAAAGTATGAATTTTGAAAGGTCTTATTTTGTTGGTGCACATTTTTATGCCACTACAACTGACCATCATCAATTTAAAGATTATGAATCGTTTACCAAACATTGTGCAAAAAATCAACCCAAACACTTTTCTATATTGATAAAAGGCTCAAGAGGTATGCGATTGGAAAGGGTATTGGAAGTGCTCGAAGTTCGATGACTGATGTTCGATAGTCGAGATTCGCCATTCGATGTTCGAGATTCGATGTTCGATGATCGTTGTTTGACGTTCGATAGTCGAGAGTAGAGAGTCGATATTCGTGAGTCGAGAATCGTTGTTCGAGGTTCGATGGTCGAGGTTCGAGGCTCGAGGTTCGATATTCGATGACCGCCATTCCATGTTCGAGGTTCGATGTTCGATGACCGATATTCGAGGTTCGAGGTTCGATAACCGAGATTCGAGGTTCGAGGTTCGATGGACGTTGGTCAAAAACCAATAATCAAGATTCGATAGTCGAGAATCGATAGTCGATAGTCGATAGTCGATAGTCGAAACTACTCCATATTTTCGATATGAAACGCCAACAAATTATCTATAGGACGTTGAATGACTCCAGTAATTTCAAGATCATGAGACGCTGCAACATCATCTAAAATTTCTCTAAAATAAAAAGCAATAGAACCAATAAAGTAAATAGGCGTATCTTTTGAAAGTTGATAAGGTAGAATTCTATATTTAAAAAACTTTTCAAAACCCTTTTTCATCAATCTACGCACATACTTTTCCTCTTTAAAATCAAACATAAATTTTGCAAAAGAAGCCAAATACATATTCGGGTTTGGTGCTCTATAAATATTGTGTTTAATCGTATCTGCATCCAACACATACTCTTTTTCAAATTTCTCCACGATGTATTTTGGCATGTGTTTGTAGTAATAATCTCTAATTAAACGTTTTCCAAAATAGTTTCCACTCGCTTCATCCATCAACACAAAGCCTAAAGATGGGGTAATCATTTGCATTTGTTTTCCATCAAAATAACAACTGTTAGACCCAGTTCCTAAAATACACACCATGGCTGGGGCTTTCCCAGAAGCAGCATACACTGCAGCAAGCATATCTTCTTCAATGACTGCATTGGCATTGACAAAGATACTTTCCATCACCTCTTTTAAAATCGCAACTGCTTTTGGAGTACCACACCCTGCACCGTAAAAATAAATGTGTGTGACGTCGTCTTTAATCTGAATCAACTGAAACATATTTACGATTCTATTTACCAACTCCTCCTTGGCAACCACAGCAGGATTCAATCCTAACGTTCGAACGCGAAACACTTCTTTTTTATCTGTATTTAGTGCAATCCAATCTGCTTTTGTTGAACCACCGTCTGCAATTAACATCATAAACTTCTATTTTTATCAAATATATTGTAAGTAAGTCGCATATACAATAGGCGCAAAAACTTCAATCGTTTTCGTTAACAATTATTATCACCCTGAACTTGTTTAAGAACCTCAATCCTATTAGTCGTTGTCACCCTGAACTTGTTTCAGGGTCTTTTGTTCATAATTAGCTTAGATGAGATCCTGAAATAAATTCAGGATGACAAAAATTGAGATAGATCACTAAAAATAAGATTGCATATATCAATACAAACCTAACCCAACGCAAAACTGTCACCCTGAACTTGTTTCAGGGTCTTTTGTTCATAATAGCTTAGAGGAGATCCTGAAATAAATTCAGGATGACAAAAATTGGATAGGATGACAAAAATTGGGTAAAACACCAAAAATAAGATTGCATATATCAATATAA
>CAXBAC010000162.1:0-5908 GCA_963973485.1 uncultured Polaribacter sp.
CCAAGCAAAATTAAAGCTCAAGACGGTTTTGAAGGCTATTTATTAGCAGACAATAACGATAGAAGTAGGTTAATTGAAGCATATATTAATCCAGCAATGAAAGGCTTAATTTATGGTATGAATAATGGTTGGTATCATACAGCTAAAGTTCATAAACCATTTGGCTTTGATATAGCAATTGGCTTAAATGCCTCTTTAGTTCCAGAAGAAGATGAAATGTTTAGCCTTTCTGGGTTAACTTCTATAAATGCTGGTTCTATTACTGCAGCAACTGTTGCAGGATCTGAGGATACCAGACCTTTAACTACAGTTAATTTTGTTGAAAACGGAGTTACGTATAATACAACTTTTAACGCACCTGGTGGAGTTAAAGAAAGCTTACCTTTAAGAGCGGTTCCTGCTCCTGCTGTTCAGGTTAGCATGGGTTTACCTGCAAAATTTGAAGTAAGTTTAAGGCTTGTTCCTAAAGTAGGTGATGATGATGTAAAAGGAAATTTATTTGGTGTAGGACTTAAAAAAGAAATCACAAGTTGGTTTGGGCCAATGACAAAAACTCCTCTTCATGTTTCTTTATTAGCTGCATATACAACAATGACAGTAGATTACAACATAGAAAGCGATGGAGATGTTAGTGTGCAAGATGGTCTAGCTGAATTCAAGTTAGACGCATACACTGTACAAGCAATCGCATCATTAAACTTTCCTGTGATTAATATTTATGGTGGATTTGGATATGGCTCAGGAAACTCAACATTAAACATGACAGGAGACTATACTTTAAATTATGGAGCCGTTTCTAGAACAGTATCAGATCCATTAACTTCATCTTTTGATGCTAGTGGCTTTAGAACAACAGCTGGTTTACGATTAAGTCTTGGTTTCTTTAAAGTTTTTGGTAGTTATACACTTCAAGAATACAACACTGCTAACTTAGGTATTGCATTTAGCATACGCTAAGTCAAAAAATTAAATCACAAAAGCCTGTAATATTTACAGGCTTTTTTTGCTTATATTTAAGAATTATCATGTTCAAAATTTGTATTTTTACAAACTTAAATCATTAACAATCTAAATAAATAAAAATGAAAATTACAGTAGTTGGTGCAGGAGCAGTAGGCGCAAGTTGTGCAGAGTATATCGCAATTAAAAATTTTGCTTCAGAAGTGGTATTATTAGATATTAAAGAAGGTTATGCAGAAGGTAAAGCAATGGACTTAATGCAAACTGCTTCATTAAATGGATTTGATACTAAAATTACAGGATCTACTAGTGATTATTCAAAAACAGCAAATTCAGACATTTGTGTTATTACATCTGGAATTCCAAGAAAACCAGGTATGACTCGTGAAGAATTAATTGGCATCAATGCAGGTATTGTAAAAACGGTTTCTTCTAGCTTAATAGAACAATCTCCAAACACAATTATTATTGTAGTTTCAAATCCTATGGATACTATGACATACTTAGTTCATAAAACTACAGGTTTACCTAAAAATAGAATTATTGGAATGGGTGGTGCATTAGATTCTGCTCGTTTTAAATACAGATTAGCTGAAGCTTTAAACGCTCCTATTTCTGATGTTGATGGAATGGTAATTGGTGGTCATTCAGATAAAGGAATGGTTCCTTTAACACGTTTAGCAACTCGTAATTCTGTACCTGTTTCAGAATTTATTTCTGATGAAAGATTAGAGCAGGTAAAACAAGATACAAAAGTTGGTGGAGCTACATTAACAGGTTTATTAGGCACTTCTGCTTGGTATGCTCCTGGAGCAGCTGTTTCTGGTTTAGCACAAGCAATTGCTTGCGATCAAAAGAAAATCTATCCTTGTTCTACCTTATTAGAAGGTGAATATGGTTTAAATGACTTATGTATTGGAGTTCCTGTTGTATTAGGAAAAAACGGAATTGAAAGTATTGTAGAAATTAATTTAAGTGATGCTGAAAAAGATCATTTAAAAGAATCTGCAGAAGGTGTTTCTAAAACTAATGGTTTATTAGAACTATAGTTTTACAACCTTCTTTTTTAAATAAAAAAAATCCAGCTATAAAGCTGGATTTTTTTATTGATTAAAATTTCTAAGACAAACCAGAAATAACACCATTATTATCAATACTCATATGCTCTGAAGCAGGAACAGATGGTAAACCTGGCATACGCATCATTTTACCCAAAATAGGAATTACAAACTGTGCACCTGCAGCAATTTCTATTTCTCTTACAGTAATTGTAAAACCTGTTGGCCTTCCTATCAATTTATCATCATCTGAAAAAGATTTTTGTGTTTTTGCCATACAAACTGCAAAATTGTTAAAACCTAATCGATCAATTCGTTTTAAATTTAAGAGTGCTTTTTTATCGTAAGCAACACTGTCTGCACCATAAATTTCTTTAGCAATTTTCTCTATTTTATCTTTTATTGGAGCATTCCAATTGTATAAAGGTGTGTATTGACTTGCTTTATTTTCAACAACATCAACTACAGCTTTTGCCAAATCTTTGGTCCCTTCTCCTCCTTTTTCCCATCCTTCAGATAATACTGCATGTACTCCTAAACTTGCGCACTTATCAATAACAAACTGAATCTCCTCATCAGAATCTGATATAAATGAATTGATAGCCACAACTGGTTCAATAGTAAACTTTCTGATATTTTCGATATGCTTTTCTAAATTTTTAAAACCTTCTTTTACTTTAGCTATATCTGGTGTATTATAACTTTCTGATGTTGCTCCTCCATGATGACGTAAAGCTCTAATAGTTGCAACTAACACAACACACTTAGGGTTTAAATTCGCAAATTGAGATTTAATATTCAAAAACTTTTCTGCTCCTAAATCTGCACCAAAACCAGCTTCTGTTACAACGTAATTAGAAAGCGACAATCCCATTTTTGTAGCGATTATAGTATTGGTTCCTTGAGCAATATTAGCAAAAGGCCCTCCATGAATAATAGCTGGATTTTCTTCTAACGTCTGTACTAAATTAGGTTTAATAGCATCTTTCAATAAAATAGTCATTGCATTTTCTGCCTTTAAATCTCTCGCAAAAACGGGCTTATTATTATAAGTAAATCCAATAAAAATATCACCTAAACGTTTTTTAAGGTTTTCAATATCTGAAGCCATACACAAAATAGCCATAACTTCAGAAGCAGGTGTAATATTAAAACCATCTTGTCTTGGCACTCCATTTGCAGTTCCTCCAAGCCCAATAGTAATGTCTCTTAAAGAACGATCATTCATGTCAATAACACGTTTCCATAAAATAGTTCTAGGATCAATGTTTAAATTATTGGTTTTGCTTTGAATATTATTATCAATTAACGCTGATAGCAAATTATTTGCTTTCTCAACTGCATTAAAATCACCTGTAAAATGTAGATTGATATCTTCCATAGGCACTACTTGAGAATATCCTCCACCAGCTGCACCACCTTTAATTCCGAATACAGGGCCCAATGAAGGTTCTCTTAAAACTACTGTGGCTTGTTTGCCAATTTTATTCAACCCTTCTGTTAATCCAATTGAAACAGTAGTTTTACCTTCGCCTGCAGGAGTTGGAGTTAATGCAGTAACTAAAACAAGGTTATTATTCTTAATCTTAGAATTATCAATTAAAGACAGTGGTAATTTTGCTTTGTATTTGCCATACATGTCAATATCATCTTCTTTAATATTAAGTTTTCCTGCTATATTTTTAATATGCTCTAATTGTTTTGCTTGTGCAATTTCAATATCAGACAAATGTGCCATATTAATGTGTTGTTTTTATTTATGTATTAACTTATAAAGTTAAGATAATCATTTTTAAAAAACTCTATAATGATATTAGTATTTTTTTAATCATTTAATTCTAATCTATTTTTAATTAATCATGTTTTTATAAGATTCGTATAAACATCTTAAAACACAATCTTTTTTATATATTTGAAGCATGAATTCTAAATGGTACACAAGTACATTTTTTGTTATATTATTTATTCTTTTTGGAGCTTTCCAAGAAAAAAGTGCTGTACCTAATCAAGAAATAGTTTTAGAGTTTGTAGATACTACTACCCACCAAGAAGAAATTAAAAATACCATTTCTAATTTAAAAGAAAAATTACTTGAATTAGGTGTAACCAATATTGTTATACAAGAAACTACCTCAGGAAAATTAAAAATTTCTTATTTTTCTTCATTAGATATTCAGAAAATAAAAGATGGTATAGCAGATAAAAATTTACTTACCTTAAATAAAAAGCAAAAAGAGAACTCAGAATCTATTTATCTCATTCAGGTTCAAGAAATCATCAACACTGTTAATGTAACTAACTTAGAAGATAAATTTATTTTTGAAATAAAATATGGTTCAGACAGGTTCACAACCAACAACTCATTTGCACACTTAAGAAATACATCACATCATAAAGCAAAGCAGTTATTTAAAACCGCATACAATTTATACAAAAAAGATGTTTTTTGTAAGGATCATTCTTCATACAAAGAACCAGAAGTTAGGGCAGGTCCAAAACACTACAAAGCTTAAAAATGTATTTGTTTACATTTTTCTTAAATTACCTTAAATTATTTGAGTATCAAACTCATATTACACAAAACAAATATTAAAATAATTGTCAAGTTTTTAGAGAAAACATATATTTGCTCGTTTTTTAAAAAAGTTGACAACTAAACATACAAAAAATGCAAAATAAAGGGCTTATTAAATTATTCGCAATCCTATTTGGATTAGTGAGTTTATACCAACTATCATTTACCTTTTTAGCTACTAATGTAGAGGATGATGCAATTACGTATTCTCAAGAAAAAGGAGCCGATAGCAGTGCAAGAGAAAGAGCAAAACTTGAAAGAAAGTATTTAGATAGCGTTGCTAATAAAGAAATCATAGATTTAGGTATTGCTAAATACAGTTACAATGATGTAAAAGACAAAGAAATGAATCTTGGTCTTGATCTTAAAGGTGGTATTAACGCAATATTACAAGTATCTGTAAAAGAGGTGTTAAAAAGTCTTTCTAACGATTCTAAAAATGTAGCTTTTAATACAGCCTTAGAAAATGCAGATGCTAGACAAAAGAACAGTAATTTAAATTATTTAGACTTATTTTTCGAAGAGTTTGAAAAAATAGCTGGTGACACAAAGTTAAGCGATCCTTCTATTTTTGGAACAAAAGCTTTAAGTGAAAAAATTGCTTTTGATGAAGCTAACATTACAGTTAAAGAAACTTTACAAGAAGAAATTAACAGTTCTATTGGTACTGCATTCGAAGTATTAAGAAGTAGAATTGATAAGTTTGGAGTTACTCAACCAAACATTCAAAGAATTGGAAATTCTGGTAGAATTCAAATTGAATTGCCAGGTGCAAAAGATATTGAACGTGTTACAAAACTAATTACAAGTAAAGCAGAATTACAGTTTTGGGAAGTACACACCAATGCTGAAATTCAGAATTTTTTCTTTACAGCTAATGAAAAAGTTGCAGAAATGCTAAAGGATGATAGCGTTTTAGAAGAAGAAAAAGACACTACAGCAAAAGATGATATTGATGATTTATTAGGTGAAGAGTCAGACTCTACAAAAGTTCAAAAGAACTTATTTACGTATTTATTCCCTAATGTAGCTCAATCTCAACAACAATTAAGTTCTTTAGTTGCTCAAGCAAGAGTTTTAGATACTGCTACAGTAAATGAATTGTTAGCTAAAAAAGAAATTAGAGCATTATTATCTCCAGAAACAAAATACGCAAAATTCTTATGGGATTATAAATCTATAGAAGGTGCTGATGGTGCTGAGATTATTGGTTTATATGCTATAAAAGGAAATAGAAATGATACACCAACTATTGAAGGTGATGTTATTTTAGATGCTGGTCAGGTTTTTGATCAATTGAATAAACCAGAGGTTT
>CAXBAC010000163.1:0-5884 GCA_963973485.1 uncultured Polaribacter sp.
TGCAATTGCAGCAACATTATCAAAAGTTAAATCATCATAAATCTCATTTTTGTTGGCAACAATATCGAATTGCTTCTGCAATACATCTGTACCTTTTTTACCAATACCCAATATATCTACAGTTGTATTAGCATACTTTTCTTTTACTGTTTTAATAACTTCTTTAGTGATTGATGAATTAAAACCACCACATAAACCTCTGTTAGAAGTAACTACTACTAATAAAACTTTAGAAACTTCTCTTTGAGTTGAATACGCTCCACCTGTATCACTATCTAAAGTAGCACTTAAGTTTTGTAATAACTCAGTTAATTTAGAAGAATAAGGACGCATTGCAACAATTGCATCTTGCGCTTTTTTCAACTTTGCAGCAGATACCATTTTCATGGCAGATGTAATCTGCATTGTTGATTTTATCGAGGTAATTCTATTACGTATTTCTTTTAAGTTTGCCATATTTTAGTTATTAGCTGTTAGTTATTAGTTTTTAGTAGAGGTTAAAACCTTACTACTAGACCTAACTACTACTAATTAAAATGTTTAGAAATTTCAGCTGCAGCACTTTCTAATACAGCAGTTGCTTCGTCTGTTAATTTACCAGACTTTAATACATCTAAAGTATCTCTATGTTTTGCATTTAAATAATCGATATAATCTTTCTCAAATTTCTTAACTTGATTTACAGGTACATCTTTTAACAAGTTTTTAGAACCAGCATAGATTATTGCAATTTGATCTTCTACTGTAAAAGGATCGTTTTGAGCTTGCTTTAAGATCTCAACGTTTCTTTGACCTTTAGAAATTACATTCATTGTTGCAGCATCTAAATCTGAACCAAATTTAGCAAATGCTTCTAATTCTCTAAACTGAGCTTGATCTAACTTTAAAGTACCAGATACTTTTTTCATAGATTTAATCTGTGCATTACCTCCAACACGAGATACAGAAATACCTACGTTAATTGCTGGTCTTACACCTGAGTTAAATAAATCTCCATCTAAGAAAATTTGTCCATCAGTAATCGAAATTACGTTTGTTGGAATATATGCTGATACATCTCCTGCTTGAGTTTCAATAATTGGCAATGCAGTTAAAGAACCACCACCTTTTACGATTCCTTTTAAAGAATCTGGTAAATCGTTCATTTCACTTGCAATTTTATCATCGTTGATAACTTTCGCAGCTCTTTCTAATAATCTTGAGTGTAAGTAAAATACATCTCCTGGATATGCTTCACGTCCTGGAGGTCTTCTTAATAACAAAGAAATTTCACGGTATGCAACTGCTTGTTTTGATAAATCATCAAAAACAATTAAAGCTGGTCTACCAGTATCTCTAAAATATTCTCCAATTGCAGCTCCAGCAAATGGTGCATAAACTTGCATTGCTGCAGGATCTGATGCATTTGCTGCAACTATTGTTGTATAAGCTAAAGCGCCTCTTTCTTCTAACATGTTTGCAATAGCTGCAACAGTA
Organism: uncultured Polaribacter sp.; assembly: GCA_963973485.1. GTDB lineage: Bacteria > Bacteroidota > Bacteroidia > Flavobacteriales > Flavobacteriaceae > Polaribacter. Next base: position 1,477 of record CAXBAC010000163.1, read on the forward strand.
GAAGCTTTTTGACCAATAGCAACGTAGATACAGTACACTGGGTTACCTGCATCATAAAATTCTTTTTGATTTAAGATAGTATCAATAGCAACAGTAGATTTACCTGTTTGTCTGTCTCCAATAATCAACTCACGCTGACCTCTACCTACAGGAATCATAGCATCAATAGATTTAATACCAGTTTGTAACGGTTCTGTTACTGGCTCTCTATAGATTACACCTGGTGCTCTTCTTTCTAATGGCATTTCGTAAGTAGTTCCTGTAATAGGACCTTTACCATCTATAGGGCTACCTAAAGTATCTACAACTCTACCAACAATACCTTCACCTGCTCTTAAAGAAGCAATTCTTTCTGTTCTTTTTACAGTAGAACCTTCTCTAATAGAAGTAGAAGCTCCTAACAATACAACACCTGCATTGTCTTCTTCTAAGTTTAGAACAATAGCTTCTAAGCCGTTTTCAAATTCAACCAACTCACCATATTGTACGTTAGCTAAACCGTATACACGAGCAATACCATCACCCACTTGTAATACAGTACCTACTTCACTCAGAGAAGCTTGAGCTTCAAAGTTTGTTAATTGTTCTTTTAAAATTGCTGATACTTCAGCTGGTTTAATACTTGCCATCTTTTATGATTTGATGTATAATTAAATTTTTGAAATGTAATGACTGTTGTCAAATTCCTTTTTCAACTCATTTAAGTAATTAGAAATACTTGCATCATATTGCACGTCTCCAACTCTTAATATAAAACCACCCAAAATTGCTGGGTTTACTTCGTTTTCTAAGTTTGCTTTTTCCCCTGTTAAAGCTTCTATTTTTGCTAAAACTTGTTGCTCTATATCAGAGGTAATAGGCACAGCTGTTGTAACTTTTGCTACTTGAATGTGCTTATAATAATCGTATAAAATACTGTATTGTTTTGCTATAGAACCTAATAAAGAGATTCTTTTGTTTTCTAACAATAAGTTAAATAAGCCTAAAGTAATATTTTTTACTTTGTTTGCAAACATTGCATTTAAGACCTTCATCTTATCTGTGGCCTTTATAATAGGGCTATCTAAAACTACTTCAAATTCTTGATTTTCTGAAATAGTAGTCACAATTAACTGCATATCTTTTTCAACTGCAGATTCCTCTTTAACATCTTTAGCAAGATTTAAAATAGCTTTTGCGTAACGTAGTGCTGCTCTTGCGTCTTTCATAAAACTAGTTTAAAGTAACGTCTTTTAAGATTCCTTCAACTAACTCTAGTTGATCTTTCTTATTAGATAATTCTTTTTTAATTACAGACTCTGCAATACCAATAGACAATTCTGCAACATTCTTTTTTAATTCTGCTAAAGCTGCTTGCTTTTCTTGTTGAATAGAAGCTTGTGCAGTTTCAATTAGTTTTGTTGTAACTTCTTTAGCATCTTCTTTAGCTTCAGCAATCATTTTATCTCTAATGTCTCTTGCTTCTTTCATCATTGCATCTCTCTCAGATCTTGCTTCTTTAGCTAACCTTTCGTTATCTGCAGTTAGGTTTTGCATTTCTTTACGTGCATTTTCTGCAGCTGCTAAAGCATCTTCGATTCCTGATTCTCTTTCTTCTAAAGAGTTCATGATAGGTTTCCAAGCAAATTTTACCATTAAACCTATTAAGGCTAATAATAAAATTGTTTGAACTATAAATAAACCAATTGAAAAATCTTCTAATAAAGCTCCCATTGTATAATGTAATTAATTTTTGTTTTCTCTTTAATTTGTTTAATGAAAACACAATTTATAACCAACCGTTATAAATTGTGTTTTGTTTTTTTTGGGATTCGATTAACCTTTTCCTAAGATTAATGCACCAAATGCTAACCCTTCTAAAAGTGCTGCAACAATAATCATAGCTGTTTGGATTTTTCCAGTCGCTTCTGGCTGACGAGCAATACCTTCCATTGCTTTTCCACCAATTTGACCTAATCCAATTCCTGCTCCAATTACTACTAATCCTGCTCCAATTAAATTGTACATAATGATTGTATTTATATTAAATTAAACAAATTTGATTAATGAGCTTCTTCGTGTTCTTCTACAGCCATACCAATAAATAATGCTGAAAGCATTGTAAAGATATACGCTTGTAAGAAAGCTACTAAAATCTCAATTAATATTATTAAAAATGATAACACTACAGATAAGAATGTTGCTCCTGCAACTCCCATTGTTTCTTTTAGTGTAAACATTATTGCTATTAAACTCATTACTACAATGTGTCCTGCAGTAATATTTGCGAATAAACGCACAAGTAATGAAAAAGGTTTTATAATTAAAGCTCCTGCTAGTTCTATAATTGCTAAAACTGGGCGAATTAAATAAGGTACACCTGGCATCCAAATCATGTGCATCCAATATCCTTTATTTCCACTAAATGTATAAACCATTAGGGTAAATATTGCTAATGCAGCTGTTACTGCAATTTGTCCTGTAACATTAAAACCAAAAGGTAACATACCTAATAGATTTAATATCCAGATAAAAAAGAATACCGTCATTAAATACCCTGTAAACTTTCTGTAATTTTTTTCTCCAATGTTTGGCTTTGCAATTTCATCTCTAACATACAAAACCAATGGTTCTAAAACTCTTGAAAAGCCAGTTGGTATTTTCTTAGTTTTATATTGCTTTGCCAATCTTGAAAACCAAAATAACATTAACAAACCAATTAATAAAATTCCAAAAACACTTTTTGTAATTGAGAAGTCTAAAACTTTGTGAGCATTTGTTGCATGATGATCTGCATCAAAAGAAACAGTACTAGCATCATTGTCTAATTCGTAAATTTTTGAATGGATTTTAGCAAACTTTAATCCGTTTTTCTCAACAATTACATGACCATCATCATTATGATGAAATTCTGAAGACATAAAAGTTACTAAACCTTCGCTTGTCCACAAAATTACAGGTAAAGGAAAACCTACATGAATTCTTTCTCCAGAATCTGAAGTGTAAGAAAACAAAGAAAAGTCGTGAGAGTCTTTTACGTGATGCTTTATATAAGCGTCTACTTCTTCTTTAGTATTTACACGACCACCATCGTTTTGATTGTCTTGTTTTTTATCAGATTCTGATGCAAAACCTACTGTTGAAAAGAAGGTTATTGCTGCTATTAAGAGAAACTTGATTGTTTTTTGTGCAATCTTCATTGTTAAAATACGCTTTCTAAATTCGGCGCAAAGATATGGAATAATTCAAAACCACAAACCTTTTTTACAGCTATTTTTTTTATTGATTTTTACTTAAAATCTTAGCAACAAAGAAAGCCTCTGTTAATAAAAATAATATCATTGGTATTAGTAGAGAAACTCTAGCATCAAAACTTAAATTTTCTTCAGTAAATATTGATTTGTAAAAGGTTATACAAAAAAGTAATAATTTTAGAACAATTGTGCCTAAATAAATAAAACCAAGTTGTTCAAAAATTTTATCAACAGATGAAAGTACTAGAAAATTTATGCAGATTAACAATGAAAACGCAAGGTGAAATAAGTACACTTTTTTTAGGCTAAAGGGGAGTGTAATTGCATTATTATCTAAGTAATTTTCATGGATTGAAAAACCGATATAATATAATAAAAAAAAGGTAATACTGTATATAATGAATTGCTTAATCATTTATTCTATTGGCTTGTTTTATTAATGAGTACATGGCCAAGAATATGGCAATTAGTGTTACAGTTTCTGTAAGAAAGTTTTTTTCTAATTTATGATCTAGCCACTCACCTAATAAGAAGCCTAAATAAATAGTTAGCCCCATTTGTAAACCAGCACCAGAAAGTTGAATTGCTTTATTTAAAGGCTTTTTTTCCAGACTTTTTTTGTTGCTCTTTGGCTTGTTTTCCTTTTTTGTCATCTTCTTTCTCAGTTTCTTTTTTGGGAACTTTCATTGCGCAAGAAGCATTAAAAGTTGCACCTGGTTCTATAGATAATTTGCCTACAACTACATCACCAGAAATATTTGCAGATGCTTTTAACGTTAAAATTTTTTCTACAGTTAATTGTCCAGAAAAAGTACCTTCTATATCTGCGTTAGATGAGTTTACGTTGCCTTTAACTAATCCATCAACGCCAATAATTACTCTACCTGTGGTTTTTAAATTGCCTTCTAATTTACCATCAATTCTAAAGTCGCCTTCAGAAATAATATCGCCAACAATTTGGGTGTTTTTTGCTATAACATTTCTTTCCATTAGTCTTTGCTATATTTTTTTAAGAGCTTTAAGAGTTATTTATTAAAAAGTGCTAAAATTTCTTTTGCCTTTTTACCTTCTTCTGTATTGCTATAGTTTACCTCAACAAATTCTAAAGCTTTTATATATGCTTCCTTACTTTTAATTTTACCTATTGCTAAAGCTTTTAAAAGCTCGAATTTGGG
>CAXBAC010000164.1:0-5879 GCA_963973485.1 uncultured Polaribacter sp.
GTTACTGCTTCATCCGACCCTACAATAGGGTTTGATACTGCTACAAGTGAAGAAACTGAAACAGATGCAACTTTTACTAGTGCTAATATCCCAATTTCTGTAACTAATTATTCAGGTACTCAAATAGATATTAACGTTAGTATTACTGGTGGAACAGCTGAAGGTGGTGATTATACTTTTACCTCACCTACTTCTTTCTCTTTTACAGAAAACACCACACAAAACTTAACCTTTAGCATTAATGATGATGCAGATTCAGATGATGAAACTATAATTTTTTCAATTACTGAAACAAGTTCTGTCACAGATTTAGTAATTTCTCAAAGCACGCATACTGTTACCATAACAGATGATGATTTACCAAACATAATTATCAATGAAATATTAGCAGATCCAATTGGTATAGACGCTAATAATGATGGAACACTTAATACAGGTCAAGACGAGTTTATTGAACTGGTTAACTTGGATGGTACTTCATACGATTTAACAGGCTATACTATTTCTGATGCAACTGGTGTTAACCACACTTTTGGAGCAGTTACAATCCCTACTGGAGGGTCTGTTGTTATTTTTGGAGGAGGGATACCTACAGGAATTCCTGGCATTAGTAATACATCTGATAATAGTTTATCTTTAAATAATGACGGAGATATTATTACATTAAAAAACGCTTCAGGTAAAACAATAGCAATATACACGTATGGGGCTGAAGGTGGTGATGATCAATCAATTGGAAGAACTAATGATTCTGATGGTGCTTTCGTAAAACACACAACAATAGCTACAAATCCTGTAAAAGCATCACCTGGAAGAACAAATGTAACTGGGTTACCTTTTACGCCAATAACTTGGACAGGAGCAACAAATACTGATTGGAAAACAAATAGCAACTGGAGCTCAAGTACTGCTCCTACAACTTCAGATGATGTTGTCATCTCATCTGGTTTAACAAATTACCCAACAGCAGCATCTGCTGTAACAGTAAATACAGTAACCATAGCTTCTGGAGCGTCATTAATAGCAGAAGATGACTTTACAGCTACAGTTACCTATAAAAGAACAATAGACTTTGTATCTGGAAATTTAAACGGATGGTATTTAATGAGTTCTCCTGTAAGTGGAGAAACTTATAATGACACTTTTGTTGCAAATAACAACATTGCAAGAAACAACTCTAATAGAGGTATAGCTACTTATAATACTTTAAGTGACTCTTGGATATATTTACAAGAAACTGTTTCTGGTACTTTTGTAAGTGGTCAAGGATACTCAATAAAAAAAGAATCAACTTCTGGAAACATTTCCTTTACAGGGAGTTTAAACACAAGTAACTCAGGAGTAAATTTTGTTTTAGCCACAACTGGAAATAGATTTAATCTTTTAGGAAACCCATATACTTCTTATATTAATAGTGCTACATTTCTAAACAATGAAAGTGCAATTTCTGAAACAAAAACAGTTTGGGTCTGGAATCAAACATTATTAGATAATGGAGCTTATGAAGTAAAGGATGTTAATGATGCAATGATTATTGCACCTGGTCAAGGTTTTTTTGTAAAAGCAAATGCAGCAGGTGGAACATTTAACTTTACTGAAACAAACCAATCTCACAACACAGACACTTTTCAAAAAACTGCTGAAACAACTCAAATAAAACTTTGGATAACAGATGGTACTATTAGAAATTACAACAGAGTTAAATACCTAGATAATAGCACCACAAGTTTTGATGTCGGTTTCGAAGGTGAATTATTTAATGGTACACCTAACTCTTTCGCTATATATTCAGAATTGCTAGAGAGTGATGGTAAAAAATACCAACTACAATCGTTACCAAATACAGGTCATGAAAACATGGTTATCCCTATTGGGGTTATAGCTTCTGCTGGTAAAGAAATTACTTTTTCTGCAGAAACTATAAATATACCAAATGGTTTAAAAATATATTTAGAAGATCGAATAAAAAACACTTTCAGTGTACTAGATGAATTTAATAAAAGTTATAAAATAACACTTACTGAAAACTTAAATGGTACAGGTCGTTTTTATTTACACACTAAAAGTGAAGCTTTAAGTACAGATGATAGTACTTTACAAGGAATAAGTGTTTTTGCAATAAACAATACTAAATTAAGAATAGCTGGTATTTACAGTGATAAGGCTAATATTAAAATGTATTCTATTTTAGGTAAAAAAATTACAGAAAACACCTTCTCTTCTCAAGGAAATAAAGAGATTGATTTACCAAACTTAAACACAGGAATTTATATTTTACAAATTACAACAGAAAAAGGTGAAGTGAATAAGAAAATTATTTTAGAATAAATAGCTTTAAATAATACAAGATGAACAAACACAAACAAAATAAAGACATTACACGTAAAGAGGCTATTAAAAAAATTGGAAATTATAGCAAATATGCAGCACTAACAGCAATAGGAACCTATATGATTTTAAATCCAAAAAAAGCACAAGCACAAAGTCCTGCAGCACCAGGAGCTGGTTTTTAGATTAAAACACATTTTATATAAAACGTCTCAATTTTTTGAGGCGTTTTTTAATTTTAATAAAATAAAAAAATGTATTTTTAAGACAGAATGAAACCACAAAACATTTTATATAAAGTTATTGAAAATAAAACCATAACATGGTTCGAAAATAACAATGAATATCTTGTATTTGAAAATACTACTGCAGACATTTTAAAGAGAATTCAAAAAAAAATACCAACCAAAGATATTGCTGCAGCATTATCTAAAAAATTAAGTGTTCCTTTAGAAAAAAGTATCGACTTTATCTTAAACTTAGAAAGCCAAATTAAAAGTTTACAAAAACCAAAACAAACCGAATTCATTCGTGATGCAATTGGTATTAAAAAACCTAAAGCATATGATTTCATCAAATACTATAAAATAAATGATGTAGTGCTAAAAATAGCTTATTTAAGTGAAATTGAACTTTCTTACATACACCCAAAATTCAATCATTTAGCTGTTGATAATCAAATTGATTTCAATCATCATTTTGAAGTTTTTATTAATAATAATTATATTTTTCTTTACGTAAATAATAGTTTTATTGGCTCTTGGAGTAGCAAAGAAATTCATTATTTTCAAGGAAAATTATCTATGGAAATCATTCAGAAAATCCATCAAAAAGAAGAAAAAGAATGGCTTGGTGTTTTTCATGCCTCTGCAATAAGTAATCAAAAAAAATCAGTGTTATTGTTAGGTGATTCTGGTAATGGAAAAAGTACTTCTCTTTCCCTTTTACAAGCCAATGGTTTTACCTGTTTGGCAGACGATTTTGTACCCATAAGTACTAAAAACAATGAGGTTTATAGCTTTCCTGCAGCAATATCTATTAAAAAAAACAGCTTAAAAACGCTTTTGCCAATTTATCCAGAACTAGAAACCTCTGCAGAATATCATTTTAAAAGATTGAATAAAACTGTTCGCTATTTAAAGCCAAATAACAAAAACTACTATCAGCATTTGCCTTGTAAGGAATTGGTTTTTATAAAATATGAAAAAGATAGTGAGCTTGTTTTTAAGGAAATATCAAAACTTGATGCTTTTCAACAATTAGTTCCAGATTCTTGGTTATCGCCAATAAAAGAAAATGCAGCTGCATTTTTAAATTGGTTTGATTCTACAACATGTTACGAATTAAAATATTCTGATAACGCAACAATGATTGCAACTGTGAAAAATCTTTTTGATAATGAATTATAAAGAAGTTTTATTTTTTATTAGCAAGTGTTTAACTGTAAATCACGAGCCTCACAATAAGAAACTTGTAGAAAATGAGTTGATCGCAGAAAATATAAATTGGGATGATGTTGTAAAAGTGAGTACTGCACACTACGTTTTTCCTGCTTTATACTGTAATCTAAAAAAAGCTAAGTTTCTACATTATTTACCATCAGATTTGGTAGCGTATATGAAACATATTACTGATTTAAACAGAGAACGAAATCAGCAAATTATCGCGCAAGCCCAAGAAGTAAACCAGTTATTATTAAACCAAAACATTACTCCCATATTTCTAAAAGGCACAGGAAACTTATTAGAAGGTTTGTATGAAGATGTTGCAGAACGAATGGTTGGAGATATCGATTTTATTTTTTCTACAGAAGATTATCCAAAAGCCATTACAGCTTTAGAAAACTATAATTATACTAAAGTTCACGAAACGACTTACGATTTCCCCTCTTTTAAACATCATCCAAGATTACAAAAAGAAGGTAACATTGCAGCTGTAGAAATTCATAAAGAATTGTTAGTAGAAAAATATGCTGATGAATTCAATTTTGAATTCATAAAAACTGATGTTCAAAAAGTAAATGGAGTTCAAGTACTAAGTTTTAAAAATCAATTAGCATTATCGATTATTGCTAAGCAAATTAATGATAAAGGCTACTATTATAAAGACATTTCTTTAAGAAATGCCTATGATGTTTTTTTACTTTCTAAAAAAACAAATGCTATTACTGCTTTTAATGATTTTGATAAACTTAAACATCCATTAAATTGCTTTTTAGCCAGTTGTTATGAAGTATTTAATTTACCAAAAACATTAGAATACAAACCTACAGATGCCATAGAAAAGTATTTGTATACGTTTTACGAGTATTTGAATGATGGTATTTTGAGAAATAAAAGTCATAAAAAAACCAGTCGAAAACTTTTTATCAACTCAAGGTTAGCATTCATTTATAAATCACTATTTGATAAAGCTCATAGAAAGTGGCTTTTACAAAGAACAACAGATAAAGCGTGGCAAAACGAAAAGTTGATTGCATTAGGCTTAAAAAAACCTAAACTAAGCTCTTAACCTCATCAAAATCTAAACCACCATAATTACCAGAACTCATTAAAACAGTTGCTGTGTTTTCTAGATTTTCTGTAAATAAATAGTTTTTAAAATCTTCTGGATTTGTAAAAATCATTAAATCTTCTCTTTCAAAAGCGTTGGCTATTTGTTGATGTGTAACCTCTTCTAATTGTTTAATTTTTACAGCATTTGGTGAGTAAAAAACAACGGCTTTATCAGCAAAATCTAAAGCACCTTTGTATTCTGCTAAAAACTCAGCGTTTAAACTAGAATACGTGTGTAGCTCTAAACAAGCTAAAACAGTTCTATTGTTGTACTGTTCTTTTACAGCTTTGGTTGTTGCTGCAACTTTACTTGGGCTATGTGCAAAATCTTTAAAAATTACGGATTTAGAGCTTTCGGCAATTTTTTCTAAACGTTTACTTGCGCCACTAAAACTAGCAATGGCTTCGTAAAAATCATCTTCATCAATTCCCATGTGTTGGCAAATCCATTTTGCACCAGCAAGATTTTGTAAATTGTGTTTTCCAAAGATTTCTAAAGGTAAATCCCCTTCTTCTGTTTCTAAAAAAGTAGTGCCATTTTCTATAAAATGATTTGGAGTTTCATATGGATATTTTTTAATATGATTTTCTGATGATTCTACAATCTCAGCAACATTTTCATCTTCTACATTATACACCATACTTCCTCCATTAACCATAGAATCTGTAAAGATTTTAAATTGTTCTTTGTAATTTTCAAAAGTCGGAAAAACATTAATATGATCCCAAGCAATACCACTTAACAAAGCAATGTTAGGTTTGTATAAATGAAATTTTGGTCTCATATCTATAGGTGAACTCAAGTACTCATCACCTTCTAAAACAATAAAATCATTTTCTTCTGTTAAGTGCACCATTGTTTCAAAACCGTCCAATTGTGCACCAACCATATAATCTACTTCCCTATCATGATAATTTAACACATGTAAAATCATTGAAGTTATGGTAGTTTTACCATGAGAACCCCCAATTACAACCCTAGTTTTATCTTTAGAT
>CAXBAC010000165.1:0-5789 GCA_963973485.1 uncultured Polaribacter sp.
AAAAAATGATTTACGCTTGATGATAAGTAAATCTAACAACAGAGCATCTACCAGAAATATAGATAGAGTTGGTTATAAAAAAATAGAAAGTGTTTTAAGAGCACCAAAACATAAACTGTATGATGAAGAAGTTGGTGGAGGTTTATGGGTTGGTAAACGGTATGCATCTGCAGGTAAACGTTATCCAGATCCAATAAAAGGACTTAGTCATGCTGCTACAACAAGACAAGTGTGTAGTTTTTATTACCAACTGGCTTTAGGTAATTTAATTAGCTCAGAACGTTCTAAAGAAATGTTACAAATAATGAAAAAGCCAGAATTACACCATAAATTTGTAAATACCTTAGATAAAGTTGCTCCAAGAGCAGATGTTTATAGAAAATCTGGTTCGTGGAGAAATTATCATTCAGATTCTGCTCTTGTTTGGGGACCAAATAGAAAATATATTATTGTGGCTTTAATTGATTATGATTATGGAGAACAAGTTATAAGAGATTTAGTAATTCCATTAGAGAAAGTTCTAAAAAAATCACGTTCTTTATAGTTAATTAACCATCAATAGTTGAAAAAAATTATTTACAAAACTTTTGGATTAAGGGATGGAGAAATCTTCATCTCTTTTTTAATGCAACTGTATATTTTCTTAATAATAACAGTTCTATTGGTAGTAAAGCCTACTGTTAACGCGCTTTTTGTATCGCAACTAGGTGCAGAAAGTCTACCTTTTGGTTATCTTTTAGTGGCTTTAACTGCAGTTTTTACTACTTTATTTTACAGTAAAGCAATAAGAAAATACTCATTAGTAAAAATCACAGTTTTATCTTTAATACTTTTTAGTTTAGTTTTTACTGTTTTAGCACTTTTACTCAGCTACAATTTTGTTAATAAGTTTACCTTATATTTTTATTACATATTTGTGTCTTTATTTGCAGTTGTTGCTACCTCACAATTCTGGATCTTTGCCAATATGGTTTTTAATGCTAGAGAAGCTAAAAGAATATTTGGTTTTATTGGAGCAGGAGCTATTGCTGGAGGTATATTTGGCGGCTATCTAACCAGTATTATTGCTAGTAATTATGGTAAAGAATATACCATTTTTATCGCTGCATTTTTATTACTTTTTTGTATTCCGATACTAAAAAAAGTTTATCATATTAAAATAAAAGATCTAAATACTTTTAAAAGAAAACAAATTATTGCCAATCAAGATCGTTTAGAAAGTTCTTCTTTAAAATTAATTTACGAATCTAAACATTTGAGTTATTTGGCAGTTATTACAGGAATTGGAGTTCTTGTAGCAAAACTAATTGATTTTCAATTTAGCGATTTTGCTAATAAAGCTATACCAGACTCAGATGATTTAGCTGCATTCTTTGGTTTTTGGTTTTCTACTTTTAACGTAATTGCTTTGACTATTCAGTTATTTTTTACCAATAAAATTTTAAATAAGTTAGGAGTAACAACATCACTTTTAGTATTGCCTTTAACAATAGGTTTAGCAGGTTTATTATTTTTTACTTTTCCAGAATTATGGGTTTTAGTTATTATAAAAGGTATAGATGGGAGTTTTAAACAAAGTTTAAATAAGGCAGCTGTAGAGCTTTCTATAATGCCAATTCCATTACATATAAAAAATCAAGCAAAATCTTATATTGATGTTGCTATTGATAGTATTGCAACTGGGCTGTCTGGCTTTCTATTAATCTTTTTTATTAGAAAATTAAACTTAAGTTCATCATATATTACAACCATTATTTTGTTATTTGTGTTTATTTGGATTGTGCTGATTTATAAATTAAGAGAAGCATATTTCGAATCGTTTAAAAAAAATATTCAAAAGAATTTATCTCTACAAAAAAGTAAAAAAGAATCATTAAAAAAAGATAATAATTTATTAGAAATAAAAAATGTCTTACAAAATGGCGAAGAAGATGCAGTGTTAAATATGTTTGATAGATTAAAAGGTTTTAAATTTAAAATATTGCAAAAACCTGTTATTGATCTTTTAAAAAACCCTTCTAATAAAATAAAAATTGCTGCTTTAGATTATTTAGATGCTTTTGATGATAATAATATTATTACTGAAGTAGAAGCATTAATTCACGAAAAAGATGACACACTTGTATATGTAGCAATAGATTATGTTTTAGAGCATTCGAATACCAAAGAAAAAGCCTTTTTTAATAAATACTTAGATCATAAAGAAGAATATATTGCAAATGGAGCTCTTTTAGCGTTGGCAAAACAAAGTATGAGCAATTATAATTTGGGAAGTTTTTATAACTTAAATAACAGAATAGAAAACAAAATTGAAGCATATATTCAAAACAAAAGCTATGTTAGAAAAGAAATTGTAGCAGGTTTATTACTTTGTATAGCCTATGCTAGGCTAAAAAAACAGTACCATTTTATTTCCACTCATTTAAAAGATCATCAAAAACCATATATAATTAAGTTTGCTACAATTGCTGCAGGTATTACTTCTCATGAAGTATTTATTAAAGATTTATTAAACCTGTTAGATAACAAAAAGCACAGAAAAAGAGCCATAAAAGCTTTAAAAAGTTATGGGCCAAAAATTATAGACGTTTTAATTACTATAGAAAATAAAGACGAATTAAACTCAAATATTAGAAAGCATTTGCCTAAAATAGTTGGAGCTTTTCAAAACTTAAATTCATTAAAAATTCTCCAAAAAATTGCTAAAAGTAAAAATACTACAAGCAGACTAGAGGCAACAAAAGCTTTAAAAAAGATTCTTAGAAAAAATAATTCTCTAAAAGTTTCTAAAAGATTTATTAAAAATCAAATATTTAAAGAAACTAACTATTACAAAAGTATTTTACAAGTAATTATTTCTATACAGCATATTATAAATAAAGAAATGATTACTGAAAATAATACAGAACAAAAAAGAGTACAAAGTATCTATGAAGCCAGAAAAAAATTAACAAGTGCCTTAGAATTAGAATTGCACAAAAGTTTATCCATATTATTTAATTTTTTAAGTTTAATGTATGGAGAAGAAGATATTAAAATTACTTTTAAAGCAATAAAAAGTGAACATGAAGAAGCTAAAATTAATGCTTTAGAGCTTTTAGAAAATTTAATAGATAATACTATAAAAAACACAGTACTGCCAATTTTAGAACACGAAGTGTTAGATGAAAACCATTATAATACTTCTAATATAGAGTTCAATTTATTAAGCGAATTAGAGTTTCTTAAAAAGTTGATGAAGATAAGTGGAAGTGGTTTGCGATTTTCTGCGATTTCTTACATTCAATCATCTAAAAATAAGTTTTTTATACCAGCATTATTACCACTAAAAAAATACCGTAATAAAACTGTAAAACAATTTGCTCACGATACTTATTTATCTTTAAAGAAAAGTTAGTTTTTTAATTATCAGACTCGTCTTTATCTTCAATATATTTTTGTTCTTTAATTTCTGGCTTATTTAAGTTAGCTGTTTCGTTAACAACATCATCAATCTTACTAGCTAAATACATATGTGCTCCTGCAGAGTTTTTGTTTAATACATTAGACATTAAACAAACGATATATTTAACGCCATTGTTATGTTCTACGATAATAACAGAATTCATATAATTAAACACATTACCTGCATAACTTGCACAATCTGGATCTTTTTCTCTATCGCATTTATAGTAACTACCAGATTTAAAATATATTGCAGCATCATCTAATCTTGGAGATTTTGCATATCGTATTCTTCTGTCTGTTAAATACAAAAGTCTTTTCATTTCTAAACTAGATGCCTTATCAACTACTTTTCCTTGTTCTAGTTTTACTAAGAATTTCATTAAACCTTTTGGAGTACCAATACTACCACCTTTTCTACCTACATATTTTCCTGGAGGTCTAGTAAATAAGCCACCTAACTTCCATTCGTTTTCTGTAATTCCTAAATCTCTTAAAGGTTGATTTACAACAGTATGTGCTAAATTAGTTAGTGAGTCTCTAGGTGTTTCTTCAAAATATTTTTCTGCTTTTTCTGCATCTAAAAAGAAATAGTCTTGTTTAAAAGCTGCCATTAACATAGCTTCTCTATACATAATACTGGCTGCACCATTATTACTTACAGAAACCATATGATCTAACCATTCAAACAAAGAAAACTCATCATTAGCTACAACTTGTCTTTTGGTTAATTTATCTTTTTCAATATCGTAAATTGGTATGGTATGATGATCCCCTAACCCCCAATATCTACTTGTTACTTTTATGTTTTTTAAGTATGCAATTCGTTCTTCATGTGAGTCTGGACAAAGTTTGGCAAGTTGATCAAAAACGGCTAATAAAACTGCAATTTTACCTACACTCCCTGGTTGATATCCTATGGTTTCTCTGTGTTCTGCATAACGTAAATTGTTAGGGTTACTCATACCCATTATAGCCAACGAGTAATTTCCTGCAGGTGTAATTCGTTTTATTTTTTGATTAAAATCATTATCAACATTAAATAATTCTTCTACACTATCTGTAGTTTTATTAGTAAGATTTAGCTTGATATCTGCCCATTTTTTATAAGCCCCTTTTGGTATTCTTGTGTATTTAACACTATCCTTTTGAAATTGTCTTAATTGATATAATCTTTTTATTCCTGTGTATTCATACCCATCAATAGGATAAAACTTAACAAAACCAAAAGAAATGGCAATGCAGGTAACTATTAATATAAATTTATTTTTCATGTTTAGATTTTTTCGGATAGATTAATTTTTTTAGAGTCTTCTATTTTAGGTGCAATTGAATTTAAATAATCAGAGCTTTTAGCTTGCTTATTTTCTACAAAAGGTCTAATTTGAAACAGCCATAATTTATCGTCTTTAAAACCAAACTCTACATCATAGGCTTGATTTTTATCTTCGGATTTTTCACCTATTTTTTCTCTTACTTTAGTAGCTATTTTTCTAATTTCTTTAATATTATCTTTATTTAGAATTTGATTCTCAAAAGAAGTATAATATTTTTTAGTACCTCCATAATCAGGTAATCTAATGTAGTCTGCCTGTCTTGCTGGAGCTAATAAGTAATTAGTTGAAGGTGTAATAAGTCTCGTTTCTGCAGACTGACCATCTACTGCACCACCTGCACCTCTAGAAAAAGCAACTGTTAAATCGTTTTCAGTACCTGCGTTAATTCCTTTGGTTATCATAACTCCAGAATAATCTACATCTACACTTGGTATAATTAATATTGATGGATATACATTTTCTGGATTCAGTAAATATTTTTGTCTCCATTTAAAACTTCTTTCTGTATATGCAGAAGCCCAAACCTGCTTTATACCTTGTAATATTTTTTGCTCTTTTTTAATATTGAATAAGGTTAAATTTAAACCTGCACCTGTAAATTCTTTAAGGTCTTCCATGTTTGTATCGCTCCTTAAAAACACAGGAATATTACCAATGTCACTTTTAAAAATTTGTTGAAAATTAGATTTTAAATCACTTATAAAATCATTATTTAATTCAATATTTAAAATAGCTTTATGCAATTTTTCTAATGCTTTTAGTATGTAGTTTTCTATGTTTTCATCAGAAATACCATTTTGTTTTTTAATTTCAGCTTCTTTAAAGGTATCACTTAAAAATTGCCAATAAGTTTTATGCTCATTAGGCATTTCTAAATTCATGTGTGTTTTAAAAACTCCAAAAGGTATAATTAAACCTTCTACAACTTGTTCTGGAAATAATTCTTTTAATTCTCCTAAATTAGCGGCTTTTGGTCCACAAAGTTTTCCTGAATCTGAAACATTAACG
>CAXBAC010000166.1:0-5762 GCA_963973485.1 uncultured Polaribacter sp.
TACTAAAAAAATTAAATAAAGTACCTTCAACTAAAATAATGGATACAAGAATTAGAATTTCTAATCCTATGAAAATAAATCTTTTAGCAAGAAGTTACGTAAAATATAAATTGAATATTATTTAATGGAATTCGCATTAATTACCTTAGGTGTTTTTTTATTGATGGAAGGTGTAACTTGGTGTACACATAAGTATGTAATGCATGGTTTTGGTTGGTATTTGCACGAAGATCATCACCAACCAAAGTATGATGGTTTCGAAAAAAATGATGCTTTTTTTGTTGTTTTTGCAATACCTAGCATGTCTCTTTTTTATTTTGGTACGTATACTGAACATACCTATTTGTTTTTTATAGGTTTGGGTATTTTGTGCTCTGGAATAGCTTATTTTTTAGTACACGATGTTTTAATTCATCAACGTTTTAAATGGTTTAAAAATACAAATAATTGGTATTTAAAAGGATTAAGGAAAGCACATAAAATTCACCATAAAAACATGGGAAAAGAAGATAGCCAATGTTTTGGAATGTTGTTTGTTCCTTTAAAATTCTTTCAGCAATATAAAAAATAACTAGTTTTTACTTACCTTAAATTTTAACTCATTTCTAATTGAAATCATCCAAAACAAATTACGATTTTATAATTGTTGGTGGTGGTGCATCTGGTTTAATGATGGCTTACAGAATGAGTATGGATTCTTATTTTGATGATAAATCAATCTTAATTTTAGATAAAGAAAAAAAATCTTCTAACGATAGAACTTGGTGTTATTGGCAAAACAATGATGATGAATGGCAAGATGTTGTTCATAAATCATGGCAAAGTATTATTTTTAAAAGTGATTTGTATTCTGCTAAAAAAAATATTACTCCTTACCAATATAAAATGATACTAAGCAAAGATTTTTATGATAAAATCTGGAATCATTTAGAAAAACAATCCAATATAAATTTTAAAAAGACTGTTGTAGAAAATATAACACAACTAGAAGAAACTGCAGAAGTTATAACTAAAGAAGAAACATTTATATCTAAAACAGTTTTTAATAGTATTTTATTCTCGAAAGAATATCAAAATCAGTTAAAATATCCATATTTACAACAGCATTTTGTAGGCTTTTTTATAAAAACAAAAACAGATGTTTTTGACGATTCTACTGCAACTTTTATGGATTTTTCTGTTGCTCAAAAAGGAAACACGCGTTTTATGTATGTGCTACCTTATGCTAAAAATGAAGCTTTATTTGAATACACCTTGTTTTCTCAAGATTTGTTAGCTTATGATGAATATAAAAGAGAAATTGAGAAATATTTAGCTGAAAAGAATATTAACGATTACGAAATTACAGCAAAAGAACAAGGCTCAATACCAATGACGAGTTTTAAATTTTGGAAAAATAACTCAAAAAATATAATACATATTGGTACTGCAGGTGGTTGGAGCAAAGCAAGTACAGGTTTTACGTTTAAAAATACTACAAAAAAAACTGCTGAATTGGTTACGTATGTTAAGCAAAATAAACCTTTAAAAAAGTTTCATAAAATTGATAAGTATTGGCTTTATGATTTATTATTATTAGATATACTTTCTGAAAAAAATCATTTAGGAGCTTCAATTTTTGCAAAGTTGTTTCAAAAAAATAAAACTAATAAGATATTGAAGTTTTTAGATGAAGAAACAACTCTATTAGAAGAAGTTACTATTTTTTCTAAAATGCAGATAGGCTTATTTTCCAAAGCGCTCATAAAAAGAGTATAGATTATTCTTATGTTTTTATTTAAATATTTATAATAGAATTACTTTAAAAGTGATGATTTAAGAGTATTTTTGCAAAAAAATAAACCTTTCATTAGTCAACATGAAAAACATAAAAATTACATTACTCCTCTTAGTTTTTTTCTTCTTTTCTTGTGACAATTTTTTTGAATATACTGTTTATGAAGCAGGTGTTGAAGAAGAACAAAAAAATACAACAGCTAAAAACTTAGAACTTTTAGAAAATGTAGTTAACACTTCGAGTAATTTTAAATTCGCATTCCTATCAGACTCGCATTATTTTTACGATGAGTTAAGAGCTGTTGTAGAAGATATTAATAAAAATGATGAAATTTTATTTGTAGTTTTTGGTGGTGATATTACTGAGCAAGCATTACTTAAAGAGTATGAAATTTTTTATAATATAATTTCAAACCTAGAAAAACCTTACTTAACAGTAATTGGAAATCACGATTATAACTCAAATGGAAATTTAATTTATTCTAGAATGTTTGGTGATTACAATTATACGTTTGAATTTGCTAACAACAAATTTATTTTGTTTGATGATATTGTTTGGGAAAGTAAAAAAACACCAGATTTTGCTTGGTTAGAAACAGAATTACAAAACAACACTTCATTTGATAACGTTTTTGTCTTTGCTCATATTCCTCCTTTTGGAGATCAATTTACAACTGAACTTAAAGAAAGATACGAAGGTTTAATGACGCAATATAATGTGCCTTTATCACTTCATGGTCATACACACAGTTACAAGTACAATCAAGGTGCTGTAAGTTATTTTACAGTTCCATCTTTAAAGGAAATGGCATATGGCATTGTAGCTGTAGAAAACGACACATTTACTGTTGAATTAATAGAACTATAAGTATTTTGAAAATAAAAGAGCTCTTTATCACTATTTGTGTATTGTTTATTTCTATAAATTCAATTGCACAAGAATTAGAATTAAAAAATAAAAAATCTTGGTATGTCCCAGATTATGCTTCTGTACAACTAGCAGGAAATATTGGTTTATTTTCAGTTGGTGCTGGTTACGAAATATTTGATGATGTTTGGTATGCTGAGTTGCTCTATGGTTATGCACCTAGATCTATAACAGAAGCTGAATCTAATCATTTAATTACTATAAAAAATACATTTCCATTTTTTACAAAAGAATTGCGTAATTCTTTCTCAATATCACCTATTGCAGGTATCGCAATTACTTATGATGCTGGTAATAATACTTTTACTTCTTTACCAAGTCAATTTCCTAAAGGGTACTATATTTCTAATGCAATACACTTAACTATTTTTGGAGGGTTTAAAGTTCATAAAGATTTTAAAAATGATAAAATTTTTAAAGGTATAGATATGTATTATGAACTAGGTACTGTTGAATCTTACTTGTGGTATGCTATTACTTCTAGTGAGTTTTCTTTGAGTGATGCTTTTAGTTCTGCTATTGGAGTAAATATTTACTTTTAAACTATTATCTTATTTTTTACTTTTTTTAGTTGGATTTTTCTTTGGATGATTATCTCAAGAAATTCTCTATAAATAATAGTAATTATACACTTTTCTTTATTTAAAATACTCTAAGCATAAAGAAATACAATTCAGCTTTAAAAAATTACAGTTCAGTATACTTTGTTTTTAAAAACTTGATTTGCAGTGCATCTTTGTACCATAATTAATCAATAAACAATAGTATTATGAAAATTTTAGTAACACTTTTAGTAACAGCAGCTTTATTTTTATCAACAACAATAACAGCTCAAACAAAAACAATAACAGTAACAATTGAAAACATTACTTCAGACAAAGGTAAGGTAGGGTATGCTTTATATAATAAAGATAACTTTATGAAAAAACCAATCATGGGAAAAGAGTCTACAATTAAAAATGGAAAAACAACTGTAGTTTTCGAAAATATTTTACCAGGCGAATATGCAATTACTTGTTATCATGACAAAAATAATAATGATAGAATGGATTTTGCAGCAAATGGTATGCCTTTAGAAGATTATGGTGCTTCTAACAATAATATGAGTTTTGGTCCTCCAAATTATAATGATGCAAAGTTTGTAGTTGCTGATAAAAATGTATCTTTAAATATCAAATTTTAGAAAATAGCAGTTAAAATTATGAATACAAAAAGTAGATTATTAAGTAGCGATGTTAAAGAAGGTATCATAATAAGTTTAAAAATAACATTAATTTTTACTGTCTTATTTACTTTACTTAATCAAAACTTTTCTTTAATAGACATAAGTTACACGTTCCTTATATCTGCTATGTATTCATTTGGTTTAGGTTTTGCTCAAGGTATAATTAACGATTTTTTAAGCAAAAAATGGTCTTGGGTTACAGAAACAAATACAAGAGTTTGGGTAGGAATTATTTCTACAGTTTTGTATACTATACCTATAGTTTTGCTAATAAATTATGTTAGTTATGTTTTAATTTCAAATAACAATCCAGAACAATTTTTTAGTCAAGATTTTCTTTTAATTCATACATTTTATATTGTAATTTCATTTGGAGTTTCTGCTTTTTTACACGCTAGAAGTTTTATGATTGCTTGGAAAAACTCTGTAAAACAAGAAAGTACAAAGCAACAAATAGTAGCTAAAACAGAAACTGCAAAATTTGAATCTTTAAAAAATCAACTAGATCCACATTTTTTATTTAATAGTTTAAATGTGTTAACAAGTTTAATTGGTGAAAACCCAAATCAGGCAGAAAAATTTACAACTAAATTATCTAAAGTATATAGATATGTTTTAGAGCAAAGAAATAAAGACTTAGTACCTATTTCTGAAGAATTAAATTTCGCAAAAATTTATATGCAATTATTATCTATGCGATTTGAAGATGCTATACAATTTAACATTCCAGATTCAGTATCAGATAGTGAACTTAAAATGGTGCCACTTTCTTTACAATTATTATTAGAAAATGCAGTAAAACACAACGTAGTTTCATCAACTAGACCATTAACAATAGCTATTTACGAAGAAAACAATCATTTAATTATAGAAAACAATGTCAACCCAAAAGAAGCTATTGGGAAAAGCACCAAAGTAGGTTTGCAGAATATTGCAGATAGGTATGGTTTAATTACAAATAAACCTGTAAAAATAGAAAACAATAACACAACATTTAGAGTGAGTTTACCACTCTTATATAAAATGAACAATATTATGTACACTAACGATTTAGAAAATAGCAAATATGTTAAGGCAGTAGAAAGAGTAGAAAAATTAAAAGAATTTTATCAAAATTTAGTTTCTTACTGTTTAGTAATTCCATTTTTAATATTCATCAATTTAAAATTTTCACCAGGTTTTTACTGGTTTTGGTTTCCAATATTTGGTTGGGGAATAGGTTTAGTTTTTCATTTTTTAGAAGTAAATAACTACAATATTTTCTTAGGAAGAAATTGGGAAGACAGAAAAATTAAAGAATTAATGGATAAAGAAAATCAAAATAAAAGACTACGATAATGGAACACAAAATATCAGAAGAAAAAAAATATATTTTAGCTCGAAAACGAGTTGAGAAAATAAGTAAGTTTTACAAGCATTTAGCTGTTTACCTTATTGTTAACTGTTTCTTAAGCGCAATTTTTATTGCAGGTGATATTAATGATGGTGATTCTTTTAATGAGGCTTTTTTTAATTATCATAATTATAAAATATGGTTATTTTGGGGAATAGGAATATTTTTTCAAGCATTAAATACTTTCGGAATTCGTTTGTTTTTAAACAAAGATTGGGAAGAAAGAAAGATTCAACAATATTTAGACGAACAGAATAATAAGTTTTAAAATGAATTCAACTATTAATAATCAACAACGTTTTTTAAAAGCTCAAAAAGCTGTAAAAGAAATGAAAGGGTTTTACACGCATTTGTTTATTTATTGTATAATAATTCCTATTATTATTTATATAAACCTAACATATGTTCCTGAATTTCATTGGTTTTGGTTTTCTCTTTTA
>CAXBAC010000167.1:0-5752 GCA_963973485.1 uncultured Polaribacter sp.
TCTTAATTTTAGTAGTTACTGTAATTCAGTATGATGAGCAAACGCAAGATTATAACATTCAGCGTTTTGAAAGAAAAGAAGCAACCACTAAAGAAACTATAGATTTAGAACTTACTAACAAAACCAGTTATCCTGTAAATACAAAAAATCTAGCCATGATTTTCCAAGAACGTATTTACGAAATATCATCAATCAATAAACTTAATATTTCTATTTTCGATTTACATGGTAACTTATTAGTTTCCTCTAAAACCAATGCTTTTGAAGATAGTAAAATAGCACCTTTACCTTATGATGTTTTAAATGACTTGGCTCAAAGTTCTGACCATAGAATTTTGTTGCCTCTAGTTATGGATGAAGGTATGGGATACCAAACCTCTTACACCTATATAAATGATCCTAAATTTAAACGAATTGGAATTTTAGAATTACAGTTTACGCAGGACAACTCAGAAATAGAAAAAGAACTAGAAGAGTTTATAAAGAGACTTAGCTTGGTTTACATTCTTATGTTTCTTATTGCAATTGCGTTAGCGTACTTTTTATCGAGTTACATTACACGTTCTATAAAATCTATTTCAGATAGAATGCAGCAAACGCGTTTAAACGAAAGGAACGAAAAAATTATGTTAGGCTCTGCAAGTTCAGAAATTGAGGTTTTGGTTGATGCTTACAATAACATGATAGATCAACTTGAAGAAAGTGTTGCTAAGTTAGCAAAAAGCGAGCGTGAACAAGCTTGGCGAGAAATGGCAAAACAAGTGGCTCATGAAATTAAAAATCCGTTAACGCCAATGCGTTTAACAGTACAAAGTTTTGAGCGTAAATTTAACCCTGATGATGAGAATATAAAAACAAAACTAGCAGAATACAGCCAAACACTTATTCAACAAATAGATGTTATGAGTTCTATTGCCTCTGCATTTTCAGATTTTGCTAAAATGCCATCACAAAATAGAGAACAAATAGAAGTAGTAAGTGTTGTAAAATTAGCGTTAGATATTTTTAATGAAGATGCTATCTCATTTACATCAAATGAAAAAGAAATTTTTGCGAATTTAGATAAAACACAACTAATTAGAATTGTAAACAATTTAGTTAAAAACGCAACTCAGGCTATTGATAAAGAAGAAAATCCGAAGATAGAAGTTAAGGTAATTTCTGATAATAAAAATGTAACAATTTTAGTTTCAGATAATGGTAAAGGGATTCCAGAAGATGTAAAAGATTTAATTTTTGAACCTAAATTCACTACCAAAACAAGTGGAATGGGCTTAGGTTTAGGAATGATAAAAAATATTATAGAAGCTTATGATGGCTCAATTTCTTTTGAGTCTAAAGTTGGTATGGGTACTGTTTTTACTGTAATTTTACCAAAAGAATAATTTTTATCTTTATCATAAAGACACAATTAAACAAAATAATAAAGAAATGAAATTCAAAAACATTTTAGTTGATACAACTAATGCATTAGCAAAAGTAACCATCAATAGACCTAAAAAATTAAATGCATTAAATAAAGAAACCATATCAGAACTTAGTGAAGCTTTTAAAGCTTTAGAAAGTGATGCATCAGTTAAGGTAATCGTATTAACAGGTGCAGAAGAAAAAGCATTTGTGGCTGGTGCAGACATTTCTGAATTTGCAAATTTTTCTGTAAATGAAGGAGGGAATTTGGCACAAAAAGGTCAAGAAATGTTATTTAATTTAGTTGAAAATTTAGCTACACCAGTTATTGCAGCCGTTAATGGTTTTGCTTTAGGAGGTGGTTTAGAACTAGCCATGTCTTGTCACTTTAGAATAGCTTCAGATAACGCAAAAATGGGTTTACCAGAAGTTTCTTTAGGTGTAATTCCTGGTTATGGAGGCACACAACGTTTACCACAATTGGTTGGTAAAGGTAAAGCTATGGAGTTAATAATGACAGCTGGAATGATTTCTGCAGATGAAGCATTACAATGTGGTTTGGTAAATTATGTTACAACTCAAGAGGAGTTACTACCTTTAGCAGAAAAATTAGCTAGTAAAATTATGAGAAACTCTTCAGTAGCAATTGCTGAAGCTATAAAAGCAGTAAATGCTAATTTTAAAGAAGGCGTAAATGGTTTTGATGTAGAAATCGACTCTTTTGGAAATTGTTTTGGTACAGAAGATTTTAAAGAAGGTACTACAGCATTTTTAGAAAAAAGAAAACCAAATTTTCCTGGTAAATAAAAGCATAAAAAAAGAGCCAGTATTGGCTCTTTTTTTTTTGTTAGTATTGTTATTTAAAAGAAGATCTACTTATAATTTTCCATTCCATTCATCATAAAATTGCTTTAAATAAGTTTCCATAAATTGATGTCTGCTTTCTGCAATTTTTTTACCAGCTTCAGTGTTCATTTCATCTTTTAAAAGTAATAACTTTTCATAAAAATGATTGATAGTAGGAGCAGTAGAATTTTTATATTCTTCTTTTGTCATTTCTAAATTTGGTCTAATTTCTGGATCATACAAAGCTCTGTTTTTAAATCCACCATAATTAAAACAACGCGCAATTCCAATTGCTCCAATTGCATCTAACCTATCAGCATCTTGCACAACCTCTAGTTCTTTAGAAGAAAATTTATTAGGATTTTCTTCAAGCGAATTTTTGAAAGAGACGTTTTTAATTATTTTAACAATGTGCTTGCCTTCTTTTTTAGGAACACCTTGTTCAATTAAAAAATTTCTTGCTTTTTTAGGCCCCAATTTTTCATTCCCATTATGAAATTTTGGATCAGCAATATCATGTAATAAAGCAGCTAAGGAAACTATAAAAACATCAACTTTTTCATCTCTAGCAATTAATAAAGTATTTCTAAACACACGTTCTATATGAAACCAATCATGTCCACCTTCTGCATCTTTTAATTGCTCTTTTACAAAAGCAATTGTATTTTGAATAATTTGTTCTTTGTCCATATTATTTTCTTAGCTTCAATTCCTTTTTTATTTTTTTAACTTCAAACCACATTACAAAAAACATAGGTGCAAAAAATAATGGTAAAAATGTTTGAAAAGTAACGCCTTTTTCTAGAGTAGAAAAAACAGCAAAAACAATCATTAAAAAAACTACAACTGCTTGTACAAGTGCAAACTTTTTTTGCGTTTTTAGTTTTTTTTGAAGTTCTTCTTTTGTGTAACTAGAAAATTGAGATGCCATTGTTTACGTTTTTATAAAAATAACAAATCCACGCTTTTAAACGTGGATTTATATTAATCTTTCTCTTTAAGAAAAAGTATTTGTTATGAACAGTGCTCTTCGTAAGCAGCTGCTAAGTTCTGTGCAATCATTTGTGCAGAACGTCCTTCAATGTGATGACGCTCTAACATATGAACTAAATTACCATCTTTAAATAAGGCAATTGCAGGTGATGATGGTGGAAAAGGAATCATAAATTCTCTTGCTTTTTGAGTAGATTCTTTTTCTACACCAGCAAACACAGTTGTTAAGTTTGTAGGTGTTTTATCTGCACCTAAAGAAGCAATAGCTCCTGGTCTTGCTGTACCTGCAGCACAACCACAAACAGAGTTAACCATAACTAAAGTTGTACCTTCTTTAGACATTGCTTTTTCAACATCTTCACTTGTATATAATGCTTCAAAACCTGCGTTTATCAATTCATCACGCATTGGTTTTACTAATTCTTCTGGATACATAATTATTTATTTAAAGTGCAAATATAATCAATATAAAAGCAAAATTCAACTCGAAATTCAATACTTATATCAATGAATATATCAATAAAATTGATGTTATGATTTTTATTTAAACTATTCATGTTTCCTTATATTTGAGGCTTAATTTATATATTTTATGAATAGTTTTTCTAAGTGGTTAGGTGCTGGTTTGGGTTTTACATTAGGTGGCCCAATTGGTGCTGCCATTGGTTTTGCATTGGGTAGTTTTGTAGATAATTTTAGTGTTGATGAATTTGAACAAGAACAAATAGACTACAATCAAAAACGTAAATCAAGAGGAAGTTTTAGAAGAAACAATACACAATCTGGAGACTTTGAAATAAGTTTACTGGTTTTAGCTTCAATTGTTATAAAGTCTGATGGAAAAATAGATCAGCGTGAATTGGACTTTGTACGTTCACAATTTTTAGGAATGTATGGAAAACAAAGAGCAAACAACGCGTTTAAACTTTTTAAAGGAATTGTAAAAAAAGATATTTCTGCACGTCAAGTTTGTATCCAAATTAGGCAACACATGTCTCATGCATCTCGTTTACAATTAATGCATTTTTTATTCGGAATTGCAAAAGCAGATGAGTTTGTTACTCAAAGTGAAGAAGAGGAAATCCGAAAAATTGCTGGGTATTTGTACATCAATCAAAATGATTATGAGTCTATTAAAGCAATGTTTTACAATGCATCAGACAATGCTTATAAAATTTTAGAAATAGAAAAAGAGGCTTCTAATAATGAAGTAAAAACAGCCTATAGAAAAATGGTTAAAAAATATCATCCAGATAAATTACAAGATTTGGGTGAAGAGCATTTAAAAGGTGCTAAAGAAAAATTTCAAAGCATTCAAGATGCTTACGAAAAGATTAAAAAAGAAAGAGGAATGTAAAGATTCCTTTTTTTCGCTCTTAAAAGCAAACAATATCCATAAATTTCTTAATTTCGCAACCTGATTTGAAAAGAGACCAAATGAAAGCGAAATTTCCTGAATATAAAGGACTTGACTTGCCAAAAGTAGCAGAAGAAATTCTGAATTATTGGGAGGAAAATAACATATTTGAAAAAAGTATTACTTCTAAAGAAGGGGCAGAGCCTTACGTTTTTTTTGAAGGACCACCTTCTGCAAACGGTTTGCCTGGCGTTCACCATGTTTTAGCAAGAGCTATCAAAGACATCTTTCCTCGTTACAAAACCATGAAAGGTTATCAGGTAAAAAGAAAAGCTGGTTGGGATACTCATGGTTTACCTATAGAACTTGGTGTTGAGAAAGAATTAGGTATTACAAAAGAAGATATTGGAAAAAAAATATCTGTAGAAGATTATAATGCAGCTTGTAGAAAAGCTGTAATGCGTTACACAGATATTTGGAACGATTTAACTCAGAAAATGGGCTATTGGGTAGATATGGAAAATCCATATATTACTTATGAACCAAAATACATGGAGTCTGTTTGGTGGTTATTAAAACAGATTTATAACAAAGAATTAATTTACAAAGGCTATACTATTCAGCCTTATTCACCAAAGGCAGGTACAGGTTTAAGTTCTCACGAATTAAATCAACCAGGTACGTATCAAGATGTTACTGATACTACTGTTGTTGCGCAATTTAAAGCTGTAAACGAAACCTTGCCAGATTTTTTACAGAATGAAGGTGATATTAACTTTATTGCTTGGACTACAACTCCTTGGACTTTGCCAAGTAATACAGCATTAACTGTTGGTCCAAAAATAGATTATGTTCTTGTAGATACTTTTAATCAATATACATTTGAACCTGTAAAAGTAGTATTGGCTAAAAACTTAATTAGCAAACAATTTGGTGGGAAAAATGCCTTTGAAGTTGAAAGTTCAGCAGCTTTAAAAGACTACAATAAAGGTGATAAAAAAATACCTTTTTACGTAGTAAAAGAATTTATTGGTAAAGATTTAGTAGGTATAAAATACGAGCAATTATTAGATTTTGCTTTACCTAATGATAATCCACAAGATGCGTTTAGAGTAATTTCTGGAGATTTTGTTACTACAGAAGATGGTA
>CAXBAC010000168.1:0-5746 GCA_963973485.1 uncultured Polaribacter sp.
CAACTGCAAACGTCACTGTTTTTGAAAAAGGGATGTTACCCAGCGGTGCCAGTACTAAAAATGCTGGTTTTGCTTGTTTTGGCAGTTTATCTGAATTGATAGACGATTTAAAAACTCACTCTGAACAAGAAGTTTTTAATTTGGTTGATAAACGTTGGAAAGGATTAAAACTGTTAAGAGAAAACCTTGGAGATCAAAATATAGATTTTCAGCAAAACAATGGGTTTGAACTTTGCGAAACTAAAGATTTTTTTGAAGAATGCATTGCTAAAAAAGAGCACATAAATCAATTGTTGAAACCTATTTTTAAAGAGGATGTATTTACAACATCAAACAATACTTTTCAGTTTCAAAACATTCATCAAAAATATCTTGTAAACAATTTCGAAGGACAAATTGATACAGGTAAAATGATGTCTCAATTATTGTTAAAAACTCAAAAATTAGGCATTAAAATAGTTAATAATATTGCTGTTGAATATTTTACTGAAAAAGAAGAAAATATAAACGTAAAAACCAACAGATTAGATTTTTATACAAAAAAAATGCTATTTGCTACTAACGGGTTTTCTAACAAATTAATACCCGAAAACATAAAGCCAGCTAGAGCACAAGTGCTTATAACAAAACCAATTCAAAATTTACATATTAAAGGCACTTTTCATTTAGACAAAGGTTATTATTATTTTAGAAACATAGATGATAGAATTTTATTTGGAGGTGGAAGAAATCTCGATTTTAAAACCGAGGAAACTACAGAGTTTGGTAAAACAGAAATTATTCAAAATGAGCTTGAGAAAATTTTAAAGGAAACCATTTTACCAAACACTAATTTTGAAATTGAACATAGATGGAGTGGAATTATGGGGGTTGGAAATCAAAAAAATGCTATAGTTAAACAAATATCTAACCATGTTTTCTGCGGAATTCGATTAGGAGGAATGGGTGTTGCAATTGGTAGTTTAGTAGGTAAAGAATTAGCAGAATTAGTAGAATAGATGGTTAAAAAATCAACATATGATACCATTATAATTGGTGGAGGTTTAGCTGGATTATGCAATGCAATTCATCTGTCAAAATTTGGCAAATCAGTTTTGTTGATAGAACAAAATAGCTACCCAAAACACAAGGTTTGTGGGGAATATATTTCTAATGAAGTATTGCCTTATTTGTCTTTTTTAGGTATCAATCCTTTTGATTTTGGTGCAGTTAAAATTGATAAATTCCAACTCTCAACAACCAATAATAAATTGATTACTGCAAAATTACCTTTAGGAGGTTTTGGAATTTCGCGCTTTCAATTAGATTATATTTTAGCTGAAAAAGCCAAAGAAAATGGAGTCATAATTCTACAAGACACAGTTTTAGAAACTAGCTTTGAAAAAGAAATATTTACAATTACAACTAAGAATAATCAAAAATTTAGAACAAGAATTGCTATTGGTTCTTTTGGAAAACGATCTTTGTTAGATGTAAAATTAGAACGCGATTTTATTAAAAAGAAATCACCTTATTTAGGTGTTAAAATTCATGCAAAAGGTAAATTCGACTCAAATAAAGTGGCACTGCATAATTTTAAAGGTGGTTATTGTGGAGTTTCTAAAGTAGAAAAAGACGTGATTAATCTTTGTTATATCACTAACTTTTCCTCTTTCAAAAAATATAAAAATATTGCTGATTTTCAAGAAAATGAAGTGTTTAAGAACGAATTTTTAAGAACCATTTTTAAACAATCAACACCAATTTTTGAAGAGCCTTTATCTATTAGTCAAATTTCTTTCGAAACTAAAAACCCAGTAGAAAACCATATGATTATGAGTGGTGATTCTGCAGGAATGATTCATCCTTTGTGTGGCAATGGAATGAGTATGGCCATTCAATCTGCGCAAATTGCATCTAAACTCATTCTAAATTATTTAGATGGCGAAATTTTATCGAGAAATGAGTTAGAAAACAAGTATATTTCAGAGTGGAACAAACAATTTAAATGGCGTTTAAAAACAGGTCATTTTATTGCAATGTTGTTTAGAAATGATAAAATGGCTAATTTTTTATTACAAGTTATAAGAAGAATTCCGTTTTTATTGCCCATCATTATTAAGCAAACTCATGGAAAACCAATAAAATTATAATGGACTTTTTTATTAGCACAAAACAAAGAACAGACAAAGAAGAATTGATGGACGATTTTTCTATTGGAGGCGATTTATTACGCGATACATTAGATAAATTAGAAAATATAAATAGATGGTTAGGAGGTAATAAAGTTACTATTAATGGCTTAAAAAAGATTTTAGAAAATCACCCAAAAGAACAAGAAATAACCATTATAGATATTGGTTGTGGTCATGGAGATATTTTAAGAGATGTTGCAAAATTTGGTAGAAAACATCACTATAAATTTAAATTAATTGGTGTTGATGCAAACCCAACTGCAATTGATTATGCTAATGAATTATCAAAAGAATATTCTGAGTTGAGTTTCGAAACTCAAGATATTTTTTCTGAAGCCTTTAAAACAAGATCTTTTGATGTTGTTTTAGCAACACTTTTTTTACATCATTTTAAAGAAAAAGAATTAACTTCATTTTTAGATGATACAGTAAAACAGACTAATATTGGTGTAGTTGTAAATGATTTACACAGGCATAAATTGGCTTATTATTTATTTATGTTGTTATCAATTTTCATTAGTAATAAAATGATAATTGAAGATGGTTTAACCTCGGTCTTAAGAGGTTTTAAAAGAAAAGATTTAGTAAAAATGTCTCATAAAATTAACGTAAAACCCAATATTAGTTGGAAATGGGCTTTTCGTTATTTATGGATTTTAAAAAGATAAATGGCAGTAAAAATAACTTCGGTTGCAAAGCAACTTCCAAAATATTACAGAGAGACTAAAGATATTATTCCTTTTGTAAAATTATGGATGCAAGATCAAGACACGCGTTTTCAAAGAAAAGTAATTAAGCTTTTTGAAGGTGCAGCTGTTGATAAACGTTATTCTATTATGGATCCTGAAGAGGTGTTTACAGCTACCTCTTTTGAAGAAAAAAATAACATTTATAAAAGAGAAGTTACTCAATTAGCTGAAAAAACGTTGCAAAAATCGTTAGAAAAAGCCAATCTAAAACCAACTGATTTAGATTATATTATTACAGTAAGTTGTACAGGAATTATGATTCCTTCTGTAGATGCGTATCTTATCAATTCATTAGGTATGAAACAAGATATTGTGCGTTTACCAGTTACAGAAATGGGTTGTGCAGCAGGCGTTTCTGGTATTATTTATGCAAAGAATTTTCTAAAATCGAATCCAAATAAAAGATCTGCAGTAGTTGCTGTAGAAGCACCTACAGCCACTTTTCAATTAGAAGATTATTCTATGACCAACATTGTAAGTGCTGCTATTTTTGGTGATGGAGCATCAGCTGTAATTTTATCTTCTTTCAAAGATGATGAAGGACCAACTATTGTTGATGAAGCTATGTATCATTTTTATGATGCTACACACATGATGGGTTTTAATTTGGTAAATTCTGGTTTACAAATGATTTTAGATAAAGAAGTTCCACAAAAAATTGCAGATCATTTCCCAAAAATTATACATCCATTTTTAGAAAAAAATAACTTAAGTATTGAGGATGTAAATCATTTAATTTTTCATCCAGGAGGAAAAAAAATTGTACAAACTGTAGAAGAGTTATTTGGGGTTTTAGGTAAAAATATAAATGATACAAAAGAGGTTTTACGTTTATATGGTAATATGTCTAGTGCAACAGTTTTGTATGTTTTAGAACGTTTTATGGATAGAGACCCTAAAAAAGGCGAACGTGGAATTATGTTAAGTTTTGGTCCTGGTTTTTCAGCACAAAGAATATTGTTAGAATGGTGACAAAAGATATTTTTGTCATGCTGAACTTGTTTCAGTATCTCATAAAATAAACACAATGAATAAAGAATTTGAACATAAGAACGAATGGGCGTTAGTTTTAGGAGGTTCCAGTGGTTTAGGTTTAGCTACAGCCAAAAAACTAGCAAAACACGGTTTACATATTTGCGTTGTGCATAGAAATTCAAGGTCTCAAAAAGAAGAGATTGAAAATGAATTTCAAGAAATTAAAAATGAGAATGTTCAATTCTTAAGTTTTAATATTGACGCTTTAAATACAGATAAAAGAGATCTTGTTTTAGCAAGTTTACAAGACAAACTAGGTGAAAAAGGTAAAGTAAAAACTTTGGTTCATTCTATAGCAAAAGGCAATTTAAAGCCTATGGTTTCTGAAGACAACCAAACGTTACAGAATGATGATTTTCAAATCACTATAAATGCTATGGCTATTAGTTTATATGATTGGTTTAAGGCTGTTTTTGATAAAAACTTATTTTCGGAAGATGCAAGAATCATTAGTTTTACAAGTGAGGGTAATACAAAACCTTGGCAAAATTATGCAGCAGTTTCTGCAGCAAAAGTAACCTTAGAAGCTATTTCTAGAAACATTGCTTTAGAGTTTGCATCATTTGGAATTAGAGCAAATTGTATACAAGCAGGTGTAACAAATACAGCATCTTTAAATCTTATTCCTAATGCTGATGAAATTAAAAAACACACCATAAAAAGAAACCCTTTTCAAAAATTAACAACTCCTGAAGATGTTGCAAATGCAGCCTATTTGTTATGTAAAGATGAAGCTTCTTGGATTAATGGAACAATTCTTAAAGTTGATGGAGGAGAAAGTTTGAATTAAGATGAAAGCAACTGAAATCATAACATTATTACCTTATCAAAAACCATTTTTGTTTGTTGATGAATTGACAGCGCTTTCAGAAAATAGTATATCTGGTGCATATACTTTTCAGAAAAACGAGTTTTTTTACGAAGGGCATTTTAAAGAAAACCCGATTACTCCAGGTGTAATATTAACTGAAACTATGGCTCAAATAGGGGTAGTTTGTTTGGGTATTTTCTTGTTAAAAGATGCAATTTCATCTACAAATAAACCAAAAATTGCATTAACTTCTAATCAAGTTGATTTCTTTTTACCAGTATTACCTAATGAGAAAATCACAGTAATTTCAGAAAAAGAATATTTTAGGTTTAATAAACTAAAATGCAAAGTTAAAATGCTAAATGCGAATAACGAATTGGTTTGTAGAGGAACCATTTCAGGAATGATAATCGTTGAATAAAATGAACAATAGAGTTGTAATTACAGGTTTAGGAGTTGTTGCTCCAAATGGAGTTGGCATAGATCAATTTACAAACGCTATTCAAAATGGGAAATCAGGCATTCAATTTCATCAACATTTAAAAGACAAAGGTTTTTCTTGTTGTATAGGTGGTATACCAGAAATTTCTGAAGAAAAAATATCAGAATATTTATCGCCTTTACAATTAAGAGGCTTTAACAGTACTTCTATTTTATATGGTTGTATGGCTGCAATTGATGCTTGGAAAGATGCAGGTTTTTCAGTTGACGAAAATTCTATTATAGATTACAATTCAGGTGTAATTTTTGGAACAGGCACATCAGGAATTGAAAAGTTTAGAGAATCTATTTATAAGATTGATGATAATAATGTAAGACGCTTAGGAAGCACTTCTGTTGTGCAAACTATGGCAAGTGGAATTTCTGCTTATTTAGGTGGCATTTTAGGTTTTGGCAACCAAGTAACTACAAATTCATCTGCTTGCACAACAGGTACTGAAGCTTTATTAATGGGTTTTGAACGCATTAAAACAGGC
>CAXBAC010000169.1:0-5734 GCA_963973485.1 uncultured Polaribacter sp.
GTTTTTAGTGAAAAACTTAAATCCGCATGTTAATGAAATTTCGTCATAACCATCTAAAGCATGTATTATACCGTAATTGATGTCTTTTTCTTCCTGTAAGATGTAATTGTACAAACGTGCAATTTCTAAATTGAACGTTCCTAACATATGATTTTTTGGAGAACTCGGATTTACCAAAGGCCCTAATATGTTAAAAAACGTTTTTAAGGCTAATGCTTTTCTTGTTGGCCCAACAGCTTTCATTGTTGGATGAAATTTTGGAGCATGTAAAAAACAAATATTTGCTTTTTCTAAATGTTCTTTAAGCGTATTTTCATCATTGGTAAAATTGTATCCAAAACTTTCTAACATGTCTGATGATCCAGATTTAGAAGAAACTGAATAATTACCATGTTTTGCCACTTTTTGACCTGTTCCTGCAACAATAAAAGAAGTTAATGTTGATATATTAAATGTGTCTTTTCCATCACCTCCTGTACCAACAATATCAATGGTATTAAAATCTGATAAATCTACCTTAATTGCTAATTCTTTTAAAGCATCTCTAAAACCAGAAAGTTCATCAACAGTAATTGGGCGCATCATAAAAACTGTCATAAAAGATGCTAAATGAGCATCATTATATTTTGAAGCAGCTATATCAATTAGTATTTGCTTAGCCTCTGCTTTAGAAAGTCTTTCGTGATTGTATAGTTTGTTTAAAATTGCCTTCATAAACTTTTAACTTTTAGCAACACCGTTAATAAAATTTGTAACCAACTGCTCTCCTACTTCTGTTAAAATAGATTCTGGGTGAAATTGAACTGCAGAAATATTATAGGTTTGATGTTCAATTGCTTGTATTAAACCATCTTCATCTCTTGCTGTAACTTTTAACTCGTTTGGAAAACCTTCATCTGTTGCTCCCCAAGAATGATAACGTGCAGCCAAAAACGTTTCTGGAATATCTTTAAAAATTATAGCATTTTCATCTATAACCTTCATTTCTGTAGCAACTCCATGATAAACATCATTCATATTAATGATTTTACCACCAAAAACTTCGGTAATTGCTTGTAAGCCTAGACACACTCCAAATATTGGTTTTTTACCTGCGTAAGTTCTAATTACATCTTTTAAAATACCAGCTTCATCTGGAATTCCAGGACCTGGAGATAACATGATTACATCGTAATTGCCAACTGCTTCTACACTTATTTCATCGTTTCTAAAAACTGCAGGAAAATTTCCTGTAATTTTCTCTACCATATGTACTAAGTTATAAGTAAACGAATCGTAATTATCTAAAATTAATATTTTCATCCTAAATGTTTTCTGCTAAAATCAACGCTTTTTTTAACGCTGCTAATTTATTATTTACTTCTTGTAATTCATTTTCTTCATCAGAATGAATTACAATTCCTGCTCCTGCTTGATAATACAATACGTTATTCTTACTCACAAAAGAACGAATTGCAATTGCTAAATTTACAGAACCATCTAACCCAATAATACCTACTGCACCACCATAAAATCCACGAGATTGATTTTCATATTTATCAATTAATTGCATGGCTTTATATTTTGGAGCTCCACTTAAGGTTCCTGCTGGAAAAGTATCTCCTACAATTTCTATAGGATTTCCTTTTAATTTCCCCGTAACTGTCGAAACTAAATGAATAACATGACTAAAATATTGCACTTCTTTAAATACTTCTACAGTAACATTATCTGCATGTTTACTTAAATCGTTTCTAGCCAAATCTACCAACATTACGTGCTCTGCTGTTTCTTTTTTATCTGCTGATAATTTTTTTCCCAACTGAAGATCTTTAGCCATATCTCCTGTTCTTCTAAATGTACCTGCAATAGGATTGATTGTTGCTTTACCTGCAGACACTTTTATTTGTGCTTCAGGTGAAGACCCCATTAATTTAAAAGATCCATAATCAAAATAAAATAAGTAAGGTGATGGATTTATAGAACGTAAAGCTCTATACACATTAAATTCATCTCCTTTAAATTTTTGTTGAAATTGTCGAGATAAAACGAGTTGAAAAACATCTCCTCGTTTACAGTGAGCTTTAGCTTTTTTCACATATTCTTTAAACTCCTCTCCTTTTACATTAGAAGTTTCATCTCCAACAGTCTCAAAAGTTTGTGTATTAAATGCTTGTGCATCAATTATAGTTTGAATTTCTTTTATTCTTGATTCTGTTCCCTCCTCAATATTTTCAATTAACGTCATTTCATCATTAAAATGATTAATGGCGATAATAAATCTATAAAAACTGTATTGTAATAAAGGGATTGCTGAAGGAGCATCATCAACATTTAGTGTAATATTTTCAAAATATTGAACTGAATCATAGGTTGTATATCCATACAAACCATTAAATGATTTTAATTCTTTTGGGCAATCTAACTCAATTTTATTGGTATAATTTTCAAAAATCGTATTGAAATTTCTACCAATTTCATGATTTTCGAGTTCATTCCCTTTATGAGAAAAACTTAAATGATGATTTTCTGCTTTAATCGTTATTAAAGGTTCAATTGCTATAAACGTAAAGCTTTCGTCTTTACTATGGTAATCTGAACTTTCTAATAAAAGTGTATTTGCATAACTATCTCTAAAACGCAAATACAAACCCACAGGTGTAATAGTATCTGCAATTTTAGTTTTATGAATGGTTTTAAATTGTATGTTCTTCATATTATTTAATTGAAAAAGGCTTATCGTGAGATAAGCCTTTTTTTATATTTATACATATAGGTTTTATTCTCACTTAATTATTAAGAGAGTTCCACCACCAAGCTATGTTTTGTCTATTTTTCATTTATGATACAAATTTAGAAACCTATTTTTATTTGAACAAGTTTTAAACCCTTTTTTTTCTGTTAAATAACAAATAACAAGTTATTGCTAACAAAACAACTTATAAAAAAACATATTGAAATCATTACGAATTAAAAACCTTTAATCTATAACTAAATTATACTATTTTATTTACTTTGATAACTTTTATGCTGTTTTTTGTATCGGAAATAAACATTTATTAAAATATTTAGTTATGTGTGGAATTGTATGTGCGTTTGATTTAAAAGAAAAATCTGAAATTTTAAGACCTCAGCTTTTAGAAATGTCTAAGGAAATTAGACATCGTGGTCCAGATTGGAGTGGTATTTATAGTGATGAAAAGGTTATTATGACTCATGAAAGATTAGCAATTGTTGATCCTGCTTCTGGGAAGCAACCTCTTTTTAGTGAGGATAAAAAATTAATATTAGCTGCAAATGGTGAAATATACAATCACAGAAATATAAAAAAAGAAAATAATTTTGATTACAATTTTCAAACACAATCTGATTGTGAAGTTATTCTTGCATTGTATAAAAAAAAGGGAATCAACTTTCTTGATGACTTGAATGGAATTTTTGGTTTTGCTTTGTATGATGTTGAAAAAAACGAATATCTAATTGCTAGAGATCATATGGGAATTATCCCTTTATATCTAGGTTGGGATCAAAATGGAACATTCTATGTAGCCTCTGAATTAAAAGCTTTGGAAGGTATTTGCACAAAAATAGAATTATTTCCTCCAGGACATTACATGTCTAACACAAATGGTGAATTTGTAAAATGGTACAAAAGAGAATGGACAGATTTTGATGCAGTAAAAGAAAATGAAACTAGCATTAAAGAAGTTAAAAAAGCATTAGAAGATGCTGTGCATAGACAATTAATGAGTGATGTACCTTATGGTGTTTTATTGTCTGGAGGTTTAGACTCTTCTATCACTTCTGCAATTGCTAAAAAGTATGCTCAAATGAGAGTAGAGTCTGATGATAAGTCTAAAGCTTGGTATCCTCAACTACATTCTTTTTCTGTTGGCTTAGAAGGTTCACCAGATTTAGCTGCAGCACAAAAAGTAGCAGATCATATAGGTACTATTCATCACGAAATAAAATTTACAATTCAAGAAGGTTTAGATGCTATTAAAGATGTAATTTATAACATTGAAACTTATGATATCACTACAATTCGTTCTTCTACTCCAATGTATTTAATGGCGAGAGTTATCAAATCAATGGGAATTAAAATGGTACTTTCTGGTGAAGGTGCAGATGAAATTTTTGGAGGTTATTTATACTTCCACAAAGCTCCAAATGCAAAAGAGTTTCATGAAGAAACTGTTCGAAAGTTAGATAAATTACACATGTATGATTGTTTAAGAGCCAACAAAAGCCTGATGGCTTGGGGAATAGAAGGTCGTGTTCCCTTTTTAGATAAAGAGTTTATGGATGTTGCAATGCGTATAAATCCTAAAGATAAAATGATAAATGGAGAACGTATGGAAAAATGGATTATCAGAAAAGCTTTTGAAGATATGCTCCCAGAAAGTGTTGCCTGGAGACAAAAAGAGCAATTTAGTGATGGTGTTGGATATAGCTGGATAGACACTTTAAAACAAGTGGTAGAAAAAGAAGTTTCTGATGAACAATTAGTGAATGCTAAATTCAGGTTTCCTATACAAACTCCACAAAACAAAGAAGAGTTTTATTATAGATCACTTTTTGAAGAACATTTTCCAAGTGATGCTGCAGCTTTAAGCGTGCCACAAGAAGCTAGTGTTGCATGCAGTACTCAAATTGCATTAGATTGGGATGAAAACTTCAAAAACATGAACGAACCTTCTGGAAGAGCCATATTAAATGTTCATGAAAAAGCATATTAAATTTGTTTATTTCCAAAGTAAATTTGAATTAAAAACCTCGCTTAAGTGAGGTTTTTTTTATGTGGTAACTAGTCAAAGACCTTATAAATACTATATTTGACAGAAAGGTGACATTTAAATGACGTGTAAAAAACCAAGACTTCTACATACATTTGAGTCATCAAAATAAACATCATGAAATCAAAAACTATTAAAGAAAATTTACTGTATCAAAGAAAATTAAAAGGTTACACTCAAGATCAACTTTCTGAAAAAACAACAGTTGGTGTTCGAACAATTCAGCGTATTGAAAAAGGAGAAGTACAACCTCACTTGCAAACCGTAAAATTATTAGCAGTTGGCTTAGATATTAATGTTAACGATTTAATAGTTATTGATAACCCTAATGAAGAAAAAGTTGAAAGAAAATGGATGTTGTTATTTCATGCAGTTCCTTTTTTAGGCTTAATTGTTCCTTTCGGAAATATTGTATTCCCAATTTTTATTTGGATTCATAAATCTAAAGACAACAAAATTTATGACAATCATGGAAAAGCTATAATCAACTTTCATTGTTCTATCAATTTGTACCTTATCATATCTTTACTCTTATTTTTTCCTTTTCCTGGAATGAACTTCTTTTTAACAGGTGCAGTTTTTTTATTCGGTATCATTACAACATTCGTAAATATTCTATCTGCTACAAATTCTGGAACGTATAATTATCCGCTTTCAATTCCATTTTTAAGAGAAAAAAGTAAATCAATTTAAAAAATATAAGTTTAAAATTTTAGATTTAAAGCATTTTTAAAAAATCAAACAATTTCGAAGTTGATTTTATTTCTTAAATTAAATTTAAAGCCATTTTTAAGCGATTTAAGACACTTTTTCGTTTTTAACAAATGTTAATAATTCAGTAACAAATTCACTCAAAATCCTTTAAAAAAAGTTTAAAAATTGTAAATTTGACTACAAATAATGGTCTAATTAGACGATTTTTTATCAACCTAAATAGAAAAATTCACTTTTATAATGAG
>CAXBAC010000170.1:0-5671 GCA_963973485.1 uncultured Polaribacter sp.
AATGAATTATCCTGTTCATATAAAATTTAATACAGGTTTAAATAGGTTGGGTTTTTGGCATACAGATATTCCTAAAATTATTTCTGAATTAAAAGAAACCAATCATATAAAAATACAATCTTTATTTTCTCATTTAGCAGCAAGTGAAGATTTGGAAGAGCAAGAGTTTACCAATAATCAACTGAATAATTTTGCATACATAGCACAACAGTTTTACAAACACTTAGGCTATAAACCTATGTTGCATATTTTAAATACTTCTGGTGTTGTAAATTATGTCAAAGCACAATTTGATATGGTTAGAATTGGTATTGGCTTGTATGGTTTTGGTAATGATGATAAAGAAACTGCTCAATTAAAAAATACCCACAATTTAAAATCTATTATTTCTCAAATTCATCTTATAGAACCAGGAGAAACTGTAGGTTACAATAGAGCCTTTGTTGCTAAAAAACATAGTAAGTCTGCAACAATTCCTGTAGGTCATGCTGATGGGTTATCAAGAAAATTAGGCAATAAAAAAGGCTATGTACTCATCAACAACCAAAAAGCAAAAATAATTGGTAATGTTTGTATGGATATGATTATGGTTGATGTTACAGATATCAACTGTAATGAAGGAGATGAAGTAATTATCTTTAACCATCAAACCATGTTGCAACATATTGCTAAAGTATCTGAAACTATTGTTTATGAAACCTTAACAGCTATTTCTCCTCGTGTTAAGAAAATGTTAAAAAAATAAATTTTTTTTATATATTAGCAATCTAACCAATTAAAAAACACATTAAAAATGGGAATGCTTAAAGAATTTAAAAGCTTTGCAATGAAGGGAAACCTTATAGATATTGCAGTAGGTTTTGTAATGGGTGCTGCTTTTAAACAAGTAGTAACTTCTTTTACTGGCGGAATTGTTTCGCCTTTAATAGGTTTATTATTTGAAGCCGACTTTAAAAAATTAAAATGGATTGTTAAAGAAGGTACTTTAAATGATGCTGGTGAAACAGTAGGCCAAGTAGCTGTATTGTATGGTGATTTTTTAACAAACGTTATCGATTTTATTATTGTAGCATTTGTAATGTTTATGATTGTAAAAGGTATAAACGCTACTAAAAAGAAAGAAGAGCCAAAACCAGAAGCTCCAAAAGGTCCAAGCCAAGAAGAATTGTTGGCACAAATAAGAGATTTATTAGCGAAACAAAAGTAATTTTTGAACGCTATTTATTTAATACAAAACCCAAGCATTTGCTTGGGTTTCGTTTTTTTATACTATTTCTAAGTTGATCTTTAAAAAGTTAAGCCTCACTGTTTTCAGTGAGGAGCATCACTGTTTTCAGTGAGAAAAAAATTTCACGGTTTTTGGGGATTGACAAATAATCAATTCTATGTTACTTTTATAGAATGCTTATAAGAATAGCTTCTTTATTGCATCTACAAAATTTTAATTTGACTTTTTAAGTTGAAATTATGGGATAAAAGAAGTGTTTGTATAGATATAAATGGTTGTGTGTAATTTAAGCACAACGATATTTCTTGAAAATAAAATTCAATGAAGGACAAAGAAAAATACATTAATATTCAAAGACAATTAATTGAGAAATTAGTTGATTTAGATAAGTTACCTGAAGAAGTCCGAAATAATTTAACCGATTATGTAACATTCAGACACGAACTGACTATAGAATCTGACAGAGGTTGTGCATTATTAGCAGGCTCATATTTAGATTCTCAATTGGAAAAAGTTTTACGCAAAAAAATGGTTGGCAATAAAAAACATTTGGATAATCTATTTGATTTTAACGGTCCACTTGGAACATTTTCTGGCAGAATTACTATTACATACTCACTTGGCTTGATTTCTAAAAATGACCTGAATGATTTGCAACTAGTAAGAAAAATAAGAAACACTTTTGGTCATTCGCCATCGATAATTGATTTTGAGAATGAAAAAATAAAATCTTATTGCAATAATTTAAAATTAGTTGTTAGAGAAAGGTCAAAATCACCAAGACAAAAATTTAATAGTTCTGTTTCTTATTTGCTCGGAGCAATAGAAGGAATGCTTTACACAGAAGATGATACATTTATTGAAAAACCAAATTCGGAATTGGAAAATTTTAAAAAAACCATAGATGAATTTGATGGAGTTGTAGAAAAGCTTTTTGAGAGAACAGAAGAAGAAGAATAATAAAAAACTACACACAACACCGTATATAATTTATTGCTAGTTCTAGCCTACTTACGAAAATCCTCGCGGATTTTCTATTTGGTTTTTATTTGCTAAATTAGGTGCTTAAACCACGCAACAAACCATATACAAACACGTTTTAAAAAAGAATTCTGTAAATACACCTAAATAATCGATTAATAATGGAAAAATTAATATCCAAATCATATTTATTTATAACACCTTTACTAATCACAATTGTTTTTTATTTCACTAAAATTGTTAATTTAAATAGTTTTTTAGATTGTATTGTATTTTATGCTATTGGAATTATAATTTTTTATGTAAGTAGTTTATTGGGTAAGAAAAGGAAGTAATGTTATAAGAATAAGTTGTTTATAAATGGCTATTTGATTGAAGATAAAAGTCAAAATATTGTTACAGAAAGTATCTCTGGAATTACGATAATTCAACCTCAAAATTTAAGAATAAGAAAGCCCGTTTTAAATATTGATATAGAATAAAAAAACGAATAATTATTTTTTCTGCAACTCAGCAGCTTTCTTTTCTAACTCTGCTTGAAATTCTTCCATAACAGGTTTAACAGTACTTTCTGGTATATCAGAAACCTTAATATACATTAAACCATCTACAGCATTATTAAATTTTGGATCTACATTAAAGGCCACCAAACGTGCATTCTGTTTTACGTATTTTTTAATTAAAACAGGAATTCTTAATGCTCCAGGTTCTATTTCATCAATAATTTTATCGAACTTTTGCATGTCTGCTTTTGTAGCATCA
Source organism: uncultured Polaribacter sp. (assembly GCA_963973485.1). Classification (GTDB taxonomy): domain Bacteria; phylum Bacteroidota; class Bacteroidia; order Flavobacteriales; family Flavobacteriaceae; genus Polaribacter. The sequence continues at coordinate 2,972 of CAXBAC010000170.1, forward strand.
AATACAAAATCTTTATCATCATCTTTTAATTTAACCTTGTATTCTTTCTTAGGATAAATGTATTGAGCAATGTAAGGATCGTAATAATGAGATTTCATAAACTCAATCATTAAGGATTTTGAAAAATCAGAAAACTGATTACTAATAGACACACCACCCATTAAATATTTATATTCTGGATAACGTAAAGTAACGTGCACAATACCTTTCCATAATAAAAACAAAGGCATTGGTTTTTGTTGATATTCATCTATAATAAAAGCCCTACCCATTTCTATAGTATTTTCCATCATTTGATGCAATTCTGGCTCTATCCTAAACAAGGTTTGAATATAAAAACCATTGATACCATATTTATTATAAATTTCTCTACCAAGACCCATTCTATAAGCACCTGCCAAACAGTTTGCTTCTCTATCCCAAAGAATTAAATGATAGTAATATTTATCATATTTGTCTAAATCTATGGCTTTATTAGTGCCTTCTCCAACGCCTCTAAAAGTAATTTCTCTTAGTCTGCCTATTTCGTGCAAAACATTCGGAATGTCTTTTGGTTTAGCAAAAAACACCTCGTAATTTTTACTTTCTAAAAGCCTGCATTCTTTAGCTCTTAAAGCATTAATTTCTTTGATAAAAGAGCTTACATTTCGCTGTGAAGCAATTTTTTTAGGTGATTTTTTAAGCTTTATTTTTTCAGTTGATATTAGTCTATGTGCTTTCTCAAAAGGATTAGCCAACATGTACGTTTTTCTTCTTAAAAACTCAGAAAAAGAAGAAATATCTGTAAACTCATTTTGGTCTGCAACAGAAATAGGTTTCCCAATTCTTACTTTAATTACTTTACCATCTTGAGAAATTACTTCTGATGGCAATTTAGCCGTTCTTAACGTATCAGAAATTTTTGATAAAATATAAAAAAGACGACTATTTTTAGCATGAAAATAAATAGGAATTACAGGTACTTGCGCTTTTTTTATCAAACGAACAGCACCTTCTTCCCAAGGTTTATCAACTTTTAATTTACCATCTTTATATGTTGATACTTCTCCAGCAGGAAAAATACCTAAAGGTTTGCCTTCTTTTAAATGTAAAAGTGCACTTTTAATTCCTGCAACACTAGATTTTGCATCCTTTCTTGTCTCAAAAGGGTTTACAGGCATTACATAGGGCTTTAATGGCGCAATTCTGTGCAATAAAAAATTGGCGATTATTTTATAATCTGCTCGTTTTTCTATTAAAAGTTTTAATAGTAAAACTCCATCTATACCTCCTAAAGGATGATTTGAAACTGTTATAAAAACGCCATCTTTTGGTATTCTTTTTAAATCTTCTTCAGGAACTTCAAACTTTATATTACAATCATCTAAAACACCGTTTAAAAAATTTAAATCGGCTTTACTTTTGTTTTTATTGTAAATTCTATTGATAGCAGAAATGCGCAACACTTTTATAAGTAACCAACCTACAAAAGTTCCTAAAAAACCAAACTTTTGTAAACCAATAACTTGAGCAATTTCTTTAGATGTTACTAATGCCATTTTCTGTAGTTAAAACCAGAGAACAAACATAGTGAAAAAAAAGAAGTCGTACTTTTTTTTAATTAGGATTAATGACGATTTGTGAGGTTTCTTTATTAATCTGAGTAAGTAAAGATTCTCCTTTGTTTTCAATCATGTCTATCGCTTTTTCATCAAAGTGACGAACTGTGTATAAATCTACATTTTTTTGCACGTCAATTTTAAATTGATGCTTTAAATCGTTATAAAAATCATCAAATTTATCGAACTTATTATCAATACAAACTGAAAAACTAATGGCTGAATTCTGAATTAAGTTTACTTTTAGTTGATAATCATGTAATTTTTGAAAAATAAAACTGATATTATTTTCTACCATAAATGAAAAATCTAGTGCAGAAATAGACACCAATATTTGATCTTTCTTTACAATAAAACATGGAATATATGGTAACAAACGTGTGCCTTTAGAAACCATGGTTCCTTTTTCTTTTGGATTTGTAAAAGAACGCACCAACAACGGAATTTCTTTTCTTTCTATAGGTTGCAACGTTTTTGGGTGAATTACAGATGCTCCATAAAAAGCCATTTCTATGGCTTCTTCATAAGAAATTTGTTCTAACAATATCGTTTCTGAAAACACTCTTGGATCTGCATTTAAAACACCTGGAACATCTTTCCAAATGGTTACACTTTCTGCGTTTAAACAATAGGCAAAAATACCAGCTGTATAATCTGACCCTTCTCTACCTAAAGTGGTTGTATTTTCGGTATCATTTGCAGCAATAAAACCTTGAGTAATATTTATTTTTGAAGTATCTACTTTTTTAGTGATAAGCTCTTCTGTAAGTTGCCAATCTACTTTTGCATCTCTGTAATTACTATCGGTTTTAATATAATTTCTAACATCAAACCAAACATTATCTTGCCCTATTTTTTGTAAATATCCACTTACAATTCTGGTTGATAATAGCTCTCCAAAACAAATAATTTGATCGTAAACATAATTATATCTTTGAGATGTATTTCTTGCTAAAAACCAACCTAATTCACCAAAAAGAATGTCTATGTCTTTATAAATAGCATCACTTTTATCAAAAAGATTACTCATTATTGATTTATGAAACTCTTCTATATAATTTAATTTGGTTGGTAATTCAGCTTTTTTATGGTAATATGCATC
>CAXBAC010000171.1:0-5647 GCA_963973485.1 uncultured Polaribacter sp.
CAATTCCACTTGCCGTTGATGCAGCAATTATTTGAATTTGATTGATATCTACATCTAATTCATCTGCTGCAATCTGAGCAAAACCTGTAAACGTTCCTTGTCCCATTTCTACTTTAGGCGAATGTAAAATGATGTTATTGTCTTTTGTAATTTCAAACCACAAATTAGCATCTGTACCTGAACCAGAATAAGGAGCCACAAAAGACTCTGCAAAACCAATAATTTCTCTACGAATTGGATTACGAAATAGATAAGTACCTACAGCCAACACTCCAAGTGTACCTAAACCACCTCTAACTAAAAATTTTCTACGTGATAATTTCTTGCTCATGTTTTATAGTTTAGTTTCTCTTGTTAATTCAGCAGCTCTATGAATTGCTTTTCGCATTCTGTAATAGGTTGCACATCTACAAATATTTATAATATTGTTGTCTATATCCTCATCTGTAGGATTATCATTTTCTTTTAATAATGCAGCTGTAGCCATCATAAAACCTGACTGACAATAGCCACATTGTGGAACTATTTCTTCTATCCAAGCTTGCTGAACAGGATGTGGATTTTCTGCATTACCCAAACCTTCTATAGTAGTTACATTTTTACCTTCTGCAAATTTTACTGCATAAGAGCAAGAACGCACAGCAACATCATCTACATGCAAAGTACATGCACCACAAGCTGCTTTACCACAACCAAATTTTGTTCCTTTTAAGTCTAACATATCTCTAACTACCCATAAAAGAGGCGTATTTTCATCAGAAACATCCACTGAAACTTTTTTATTATTTATTTTGAATGAGATTTTCATTGTTTCTTTTTTGCGATTAATTTTCTGGAATTATTGCACCATTAGCAATCCATTCTTTTACAACTTTTTTAAACTCTTCCTCAGAAATTGGTGGAATTTCTCTTTTTTCTCCTGCAGCATTTACACCAGGATTCCAGGCCCAAAGCACTAAATCATCTTCTGTTAAATGTTTTTCTACACCTTTTAAATCTTTACCTCCATTTTTACTTTTATCTAAGATAACTTCTGCAATTTCTTTTCTAGTTAAACCCTTCCAAGCCATAGATTGTGGAGCCAAACCCCAATGAGGAGCCCCAGGCACACCTGAATAATTATTGTTTTCTTTTTGATGACAAGTTGCACATTTTGTAGCTTCAAAACCATGATCTTTTTCACCACCTTTCATTCCAAAATAATGAGGATGACTGTCTATGCCTTGTTTTGGAATATTATCACTTGGATGACAGTTCATACATCTTGGGTGAGTTAGAACATCCATCATTTTATTAAAGTTGTCTGCGTTTTCTGTAGCAGTAACTATTGGGTTTTTTATTGTAACATATTCTTTTGCTGCTTTGTTAAAGTTAGATGCCCATAAAATGCCTCCTAACAACAAAAACGGAATTAAATATTTGATATTTCTTTTTTTCATGTTGGCTGAGCTTTCTTGTATGATGAACAACACATACTAGTTTAGTGTACCTAAAGTTACTGCAAATAATTCAAAGAAAATAATTATTACTTTTTCTCTTTAGTCTTATCAGCAAATTGAAGTGAAATAAGCGCTAATTTTGGTAGGATATATTTCTTACAAAAGGGTTTTTGAGGATTCTTCTTGTAGTAGTTTTGAAACTGAGCTTCAGAAAGTTTAAACTTAGAAAAAGGTAAAATTTTTGTTATTATTTTTTCTTTTGTATTTAACTGAATATTTTTTAAAATAGACTTACATTCTGTTTTTTGTTGATGAGAAAAATAATAAACAGCAGACCTATATTTTTTACGCATGGAATGATTGCTAGTGCTTTTGTGAGTTGCTAAATGAATTTGAATTAATGCTATTAAAGTGATGATATCTGAATTAAAATGCACAATTACTGCCTCTGAAAAAGTACTGTTTTCATCAACTGAAGCAACCCAGCCTTGCTCAACGTTAAGAACACCAATAAGAGATTGAAAAACAGCTTCTGTACACCAATGACAACCACCTCCATAAGCAATTTTGGTTACATTCATTCTTGAGTTTTGTTTTTGAAAATTATTCAGTTACAGTAACGCCTTTCCAGAAAGCGACATGATTTTTAATGTTGTTAGCAGCTTCAAAAGGTCTGCCATAAAACCAAGCAGCATCTTTATTTTCTTTACCATTTACAACCAAACTATAGTAAGAAGCTTCACCTTTCCAATGACACACTGTTCTTGAAGTGCTAGGAATAAAAAACTCTTTTTTAATACTGTTTTCAGGAAAATAATGATTGTTTTCTACAACAATAGTTTCATTACTTTCTGCTATAATTTCGTTATTCCAAATTGCCTTCATAAGATTTGTTTTTGGTTAAGAGCTGCAAGATAACATAGAACAACCTACTTTGTCTCTGGCCCATTCAGGTCTTTTTGCAAACCATTTTTCGTTTTCTGGTTGTTCTGAATATGGTTTTTTTAATAATTGATATAACTCATCAATTAAACTATAATCTTTGTTATTTGCAGCATCAATAGCTAGCTGTGCCATGTAATTTCTTAATACATATTTCGGATTTACTGCATCCATTTTTTCTTTACGTTCATCAAAAGATACTCTTTCAATTGCTAATCGATCTTCATATTTTTTGAACCAGCTATTCCATTTAATTTTTATAGCATCAGAAATACTTTCTAAATCATAAAAGGCATCTTCAATAATTTTTAAACCTTCTTTAGAGTTAGAAAAATTACTTAACTTTCTAAAGAAAATCGTCATGTCTGTTTCTACTAATTGTAAATTATCTTCTAATTCTTGAATTAATTTTAAATCATCTTCATCAACAACAAACAGTCCTAATTTACTTTTCATCATTTGAAAAGATTTTTTTTCAAAATCTGTCTTGTATTTATTCAAAATAGCTTCTAAAGGAGCTGCATCTTCAATTAAAGGATATAAAGCATTGGCAAGTTGATACAAATTCCATAAACCAATATTAGGCTGATTACCATACCTATAGCGTTTATTTTGTCTGTCTGTAGTATTTGGTGTCCAGCCAAAATCGAAACCCTCTAGCCAACCATAAGGTCCGTAATCTATGGTTAGTCCTAAGATAGACATATTATCTGTATTCATAACCCCATGCACAAAACCAACTCTTTGCCAATCAATAATCATGTTTAAAGTTCGATCTGCGACTTCTCCAAAAAATTGAATATAGGTTTCTTTAGAAGGGTTTCCTAAATGAGAAAAATGATGTTTTATAGTATAATCTGTTAGAATTTTAAGATTCTTACGATCATTTCTTGAAGCAAATATTTCGAAATTTCCAAAACGTAAAAACGAGGGCGAAATTCTTGAAACGATAGCTCCTTTTTCGTATGCAGGATTTCCATCGTACATTACATCTCGCAAAACATCATCTCCAGATAAAGCTAATGATAAAGATCTTGTGGTTGGTATTCCTAAATGATGCATAGCTTCAGCACACAAATATTCCCTAATTGAAGAACGTAAAACAGCTAAACCATCTGCAGATCTAGAATAAGGAGTTTCGCCTGCGCCTTTTAATTGTATTTTCCAGTTTTTGCTCTGATGCTCAATTTCGAATAAATTGATTGCTCTACCATCACCTAATTGACCAGCCCAATTTCCAAACTGATGACCTCCATAACACATGGCATAAGGTTTTGTATTTGGGTATACTTCATAGCCCGTAAATATTTTTTTAAATAAGGTTGTTTTGGTTTCTTCTTGTGTAATACCCAGTTCATTTGCCATTTCTTGAGATACATGAAGTATCTCTGGTTGCTGCGTTTTTTTTGGAGTTACAAAAGAATATACAGCATCTGAAACTTGTCTTCTAGTATTTTCAAGAATTTTATCTGCTGGTAATTCATTTAAAAAAGTATGTTTCAGGTTTAATTTCATGCTAATTTGTCTGCGTGTAATTTTCTAAGTTTCGCTAATTTTGGTTCTATTACATAAGTGCAATAACCATAACCTTGGTTGTTTTTATAAAAATCTTGATGTTCTTGCTCTGCTTCATAAAATATTGGTAAAGGACTTAGTTCTGTTACTATTTTATCATCAAAATAAACTTGTAATTGCCTTAAAATTGCTGCTGCAATTTTATGCTGATTTTCATCATGGTAAAAAATAACAGATCTGTATTGCGTACCTCTATCTGCACCTTGTCTGTTTAATGTAGTAGGATCGTGAGTTGTCATAAAAATGACTAAAATATCTTCGTAAGAAATACTATTTGCATCATAAGTAATTTGAATTACTTCTGCATGACCAGTTAAACCAGAGCAAATTTCTCTGTAAGTAGGTTTGCCTGGTGCATTACCACCTGCATAACCAGATATCACTTTTTCTACACCTTTAACTTCTAGAAAAACGGCTTCTGTACACCAAAAGCAGCCTCCACCAACTGTAGCTAATCTAATATCTTTACTCATTTTCTTTCTCTAGTTTCATAGATTCTGAATTAATACAATAGCGCAAACCACTTGGTTCTGGTCCATCAGGAAATATATGACCCAAGTGAGCGTCGCAAGTATTGCACAATACTTCAACTCTAACCATTCCTAGTGTAGTATCTTTTACATATTTAATTGCATTTTCTTGAATAGGTTGCGTAAAACTAGGCCAGCCAGAACTCGATTCGTATTTTATAGAAGAATCAAAAAGAGGTGTGTTACAGCAAATACAGTTGTATTGGCCTTCGTCATAAATAGAACATAATTCTCCTGAATGAGGTCTTTCAGTTCCTTTTAATCTAGTAATTCTAAATTGCTCTGCAGTTAAAATTTCTTTCCATTCAGCTTCTGACTTTTCAACCCTTTTATCAGGTGTTGGATTTCCTTTTGTAGCAAAATGTATAATATCTTTCCAAGTAAGCATATAAATTATTTTCTTTTAAAATAGTTCCTAAAAACAGTCGTTTAAAATCTTAAAAATTACAATTTAAAAGATAATTAAACTGATTTTTTACCTGTATAAATTTACGATAAAATGAATGGCTTTAAAAGCGGATTTATTTGTTTATTTTTGATAAAAATTTATAGGATGAGCGAAATTATAAATGAAGTACAAAAATACGTTTATGAGCTGTTAAACGAAAAGCTACATGCAAATTACGTATATCACAATTTAGCACATACGCAAAGAGTTGTTGAAAAAACTATTGAAATTTCGGAACATGAAAAACTAAATCAAACAGATTTAGAAAACTTAGTAATTGCTGCTTGGTTCCACGATGTTGGCTTTGTTGAAAGTAATGATGATCATGAAGAAAAAAGTGTAACCATTGCCACTGATTTTTTAATTTCAAAAGAAATTTCTGAAACAAGAATTAAAGAGATTACAAAGTTAATTTTAGCTACCAAAATGAATTCTGTGCCTACTAATAATTTAGAGGAAATTATTAGAGATGCAGATTCTGCTCATTTGGCTTCTAAAAAGTTTTTTGATTACACTTCTTTATTAAGAAAAGAGTGGGAGTTAGTGTTAGATAAAACTTATAAACACAAAGAATGGATTGCTTTAAACTTGTCTTTCTTTACGCAAAAACATCGTTATTATACTGATTATGCACTTAAAAATTGGACACAAACTAAGGATAAAAATTTAGCAAAACTGCTAAAAAATCAGAAGAAATTAAAAAAGGAGAATAA
>CAXBAC010000172.1:0-5647 GCA_963973485.1 uncultured Polaribacter sp.
AACTGCATCAGAGAGTACATCTGTATTTTATTTTATTCCATTTATAATTTTTCCACTTTTATTTTTAGTGAGCAGCTTTTTTCTTAAAAAATCGCCTTACTATAAAAACTCGGGTAGAATTTTTATAGTAATAACTTTGGCAATAATTATAATGAGGTTTGCTTACCCTGGTTTTTCAGAGGTTAATCATCAAAATAAAACCTACTTTTTTGTAACTGATATTATTAGTTTTCAGCTAGAAAAGAATCAGGTAAAAGAAATGGAATTAGATGGTAATAACGAGTACCCATTTTTAAAACCATCAGCAGAAGTAAATGATGTTTTAGGTTCTTTCTTTACAATAAAAGGTAAAAAGCCAAACATAGTAATTATTATGGTAGAAGGTTTAGGGTCTGAGTTTGTTGGTGATAATAACTATGGAGGTTTTACACCATATCTTAATTCATTAATTCCAAAATCGCTTTATTGGAAAAACTTTTTAAGTAATACAGGTAGAACTTTTGGGGCTTTACCTTCATTAACAGCTTCAGTGCCTTTTGGCGAAAAAGGATTTTTAGAAATAGAAGATACTCCTACACATCTTTCTATTTTTAGTGTTTTAAAGAAAAATGGTTACACAACTTCTTTTTATGGAGGAGATCAATCTAGTTTTGATAAAAAAATTAATTTTTTAGACTATCATAGTTTAGATAATGTTATAGATGAGAATAAATATGATGATAGCTACCCAAAATCAACAAATGGAACAACTGGTTTTAGTTGGGGGTATTCAGATCGAGAAATTTTTAAAAAAACATTATCTGTTTTAGAAAATATAAACGAACCAAGGTTAGATTTTATATCGACTCAAACTATTCACGAACCTTTCGATTTTCCTGAAAAAGAAGTTTACCTTAACAAGGTAGATAGTATGCTAAATGCGAGTAATAATTTATCGATTTCAAAACAAGAAATAACTGCAAATAAGCAAATTTTTGCGAGTATTCTTTATGCAGACAGCAGTATAAAAACATTCATGGAAGCTTATAAGAAAAGAGCAGATTACAATAATACAATATTTGTAATAACAGGAGATCATAGGTTGATTCCAATAGCTCAAAAAGATCAATTATGTAGGTTTAACGTACCTTTTATAATTCACAGCCCTATGTTGAAAAAAACAGCAAAAATGAACTCAGTTTCATCACATTTAGACTTTGCTCCAAGTTTGCTTGCTTTTCTATCAAAAAACTATAATATTGTTCAACCAAAACAAGTGGCTTGGATTGGTACAGGTATTGATACTGCAAAAGTTTTTAGAAATACACATAAAATTCCCTTAATGAGGTATAAAGGTAGTTTAAGTGATTTTGTTTATAAGGATTATATGTATTCTAGTGGAACATTATTTAAAATTAAAGAAAATTTTAATACATATAAAATAAAAGATGCTACAATAGCTCAAGAAATAAAAGAGCATCTAAATGAGTTTAAAAGTTTAAACGCTTACGCTACAGAAAACGATAAAATTTATCCTTTTAATAAACAAGATATACTTACAGAAGTTTACGAATTTAAACCAGAAGAATTAAAACAGCTAGAACAATTAACAGCTAATTTAAAGCTAGATGAAATGTTTATGCTTGCAAGAGAAAAAGCATTTGATAAAGAAAGAGACTTAGCAAGATTAATTTGTAATTATATTCTTAGAAAAAATTCAAATTATGTTGATGTAAGAATATTAAAAGGAAGAACATTTGCTTGGGATGGTAAATATAAAGAAGCAGAAGAAGAATTGTTAAATGCATTAAGAAGAGCCCCTTATTATGATGATGTGTATATGGCTCTTTTAGACATGTATTGGTGGTCTTCACAAAATGAAAAATCAAAAGAAATATTTAAAAAGGCTAAGGAAAATAATATTAAAAATGATGAGATTGCTTTTAAAATGGCTAGGGCATATAAGACTATAGATGATACTGAAAATGCTGAAAAAATGATTGATAGTGTCTTAAAAAATCAACCTCAAAATAATACATTTATTAAATTTAAAGAATCATTAAAATGATACAAAAAAGAATAACAATACTGTTACTATTCACCTTAATGATTTTTTGTTCAGGCAAATCATTAGCGCAAAAGAAAGTATTTAATGGTAACCCAGATACTGCTTTTAAAACAGCAAGAGAATTAGCTTTTGATGGTAAAAGAAAACAGGCACAAGATACTTTAAGGCTTATCTTAACAAAGTACCCAAACTATTTAGGCATTCGTTCTTTTTTAGCAAGTACATATTCTTGGGATGGTAGTTATGCTAAAGCAAGAAAAGAATTTCAATACGTTTTAGAAAAAGATAAAAATAGAAAAACAGATTGGATAGCTTATATAAAAAACGAACAATATGCAGAAAAATATTACAAAGCTTTAGAGCTTTCTAATAAGGCTTTGGAAATTTTTCCTGGAGATCCAGAATTAATGCAATTAAAAGCAAGGTCAGAATTTAATAGAGGTAATAAAGATGAAGCGTTGTTAACCATTACAGAAGCTGCAAAATTGAACCCAGATAACGAAGATGTTATCAATTATAAGAATTCACTAGAAACCTCTTTAAGTTTTAATACAATAGGTATAAGTGTTTCAACAGATTATTATGATTTTGATGGTGGTAATGGAAGAGCAAACATGTACTACAGCTCGTTTTCATACGCAAGACAAACAAAATTTGGGAGTATTAATGCAAGAATCAATTATTCTAATAGATTCGAAACAGATAACTTGAAATAGATTTGTATCCTAGAATTGTAAAAGGGCTGTATGCTTATGTAAGTGGTGGTTTTTCAAACAGTCCACTTAATCCTTCACAACGTTATGGTTTTGAGCTGTTTAAATCTTTGCCAAAAAGCTTCGAAGCTTCTTTAGGGTTTAGGTGGTTAAAATTTTCATCAGAAACTATTATTTATACGGGTTCTGTAGGTTGGTATACAGGTAACAGCTATTGGGCATTTAGAACTTATGTAACACCAGGAGATCCAGGAGCTAGTAAATCTGGTAGATTAATTTATAGAAAATATACAAGTGATGCAGATAATTATTGGACAATTGAAGCTGGTTTTGGAGCTTCACCTGCAATAGATAGATTTCCTGCAGATCTTCCAGATAATGCTAATGAAGAAGTAATTTTTCAATTAGATTCTCAAGCTCTAGTTTTAGGCTATTATTTTTCTACTAAAAATAAGAAAAATTTATGGGGTTTTAACGCAAGTATGTTTAGAGAAGAAAAGCCATTTTCAAAAGGAGATTATTTCTTATACCCAACTTTGGGAGTATCATATTCTATAAGATTTAAATAATATGTATTAGTTTTGTTTATGTAAATCATAAAAAACATATATAAAAATATATGAAAGTAATGTTTGATATTTGCCATGTAAAAAAACATCAAACATGGAAAACACACAATTACAAGAACAGTCTAAACAAAACACAACAAGTACAGTAACTAATGTTGCTGTAGCTTATGGAGATGGTATTGGTCCAGAAATTATGGATGCTACTTTAAGAATCCTTGATGCAGCAGGAGCTAATATCAAACCAGAAAAAATTGAAATTGGTGAGCAGGTTTATTTATCAGGTAATTCTTCTGGAATAGAAAAAAGTGCCTGGAAAACCATCAATAAAAATAAACTTATTTTAAAAGCACCTATTACCACTCCACAAGGTAAAGGGTATAAAAGTTTAAATGTTACACTTCGTAAGTCTTTAGGTTTGTTTGCAAATGTTCGTCCTGTAACTGCTTATGCACCATATGTAGAAACTAATTTTGCAGGAATGGATGTTGTAATTGTAAGGGAAAATGAAGAAGATTTATATGCAGGTATAGAACATCAACAAACACAAGATGTTGTACAATGCCTAAAATTGATTACAAGACCTGGATGTGAAAAAATTGTAAGATATGCTTTCGAATATGCAAAAGCTTATGGACGTAAGAAAGTAACTTGTATGGTAAAAGATAATATTATGAAATTAACAGACGGTTTGTTTCATAATGTGTTTAAAGAAATAGCTTTAGAGTACCCAGAAATTGAAAGTAACTCTCAAATTATTGATATAGGTTCTGCACGTTTAGCAGCTAACCCAAACAATTACGATGTTATTGTAACATCGAACTTATATGGAGATATTATTTCTGATATAGCAGCAGAAATTGCAGGTTCTGTAGGTATGGCTGGTTCAGCAAATGTAGGTACAAATGTTGCTATGTTTGAAGCTATACATGGTTCTGCTCCAGATATTGCAGGTCAAAAAATAGCAAATCCTTCAGGTTTATTAAATGCAGCTATAATGTTATTATCTCATGTAGGTAAAACTAAAATTGCAGACACAATTAAAAACGCTTGGTTAACAACTTTAGAGCAAGGGTATCACACAGCAGATGTTTTTCAAGAATCAATATCAAAAGAAATTGTTTCTACATCTGAATTTGCAGATAGAATTATAGAAAACCTTGGAAGTAAGCCAGTACAATTACCAGAAAGCAATTTAGCTTCTGGAAATGGAGAAATCGTAATTCCAGAATATGTAAGAAAAGAACAAAAACAAGTTTTAGTTGGTGTTGATGTGTTTATCAATTGGAAAGGAAAAAATCCTAATGAAATAGGAGATGCATTAAATAGTATTAATGCTTTTAAAATGAAGCTGAAGATGATTACCAACAGAGGTGTTAAAGTGTATCCAGAAGGTATGCAAGAAACTTATTGTACAGATCATTGGAGATGTAGGTTTGTAGATATTGACGCTAAAACTACTGGAGAAAAAGTATATAATCAAGTTGATTTTGAGAAAATAATAGCATTACAATCTATATTACACCATAAAGGTTTTGAAGTAATAAAAACAGAAAATCTTTATGAATTTGATGGTGTAAGAGGTTTTTCTTTAGGTCAAGGAGAATAACAAATAAGTTTCATTATTTTGAATTAGTTATAAAACAGTTGTAATTTATATTGCAGCTGTTTTTTTTATATTTTAACTTCTGTTTGCCTTTGCTGATTTTTTAAAACATCAAAAAATAAAAAATCCAAAATTTCTTTCTTACATTCAAAAATTGGTATGGAGTTCCAACTATGGTTTCCTTCTTCAGCTGTATACAAATAATAAGGTTTACCTATTTTTTTTAGTTTATTAGCAATGGCTTTAGAGCCATATAATTTTAAATAACCAGTATCTGTAGAAACGCAATAATGATGAGGTGCAGTACCATAAGGAACTAATTTATCTTTTTTTCCGTGAAAAAGTTGAGTTGGAATTGCTGTTTTTGAGGTAATATTTTCAACTTTTGTTACAGCACCAGCCATACTAACTATTCCTGCAAATTTAAAATCATTTCCTAAAATAGTATTATCGAAAACATAAGCTAAATTTAAAATAGCTTCTGCACCAGCACTTGAACCCGCTAAAATAATTTGATCCTTATTTATTTTAAATCTTCTATTTTTTTTTAGAATATAATCAATTGCATGGCTAATATCTTTAGAGGCTTCATTAAAAGCTTTTATTTTTAAATTGGCTTTAGTATTGCAGCCAAAACCCAAACCTTGCATTGTTAATCGATATGAAATTGAGGCAACTGCATAGCCATAACTAGCCATTTCTTCAGCAAACTCTT
>CAXBAC010000173.1:0-5635 GCA_963973485.1 uncultured Polaribacter sp.
GCTTTTTAGTTAAAATAATAGCAACTTCTGCTACATTGCCTCCTATTGGTGGATTAATTTTTGCTACAGAAATTTTTGCTTTTTGAATCAGTTTTATTTCTTTAAAAAAACGGTTTAAAATTCGTTGCGCAACTTCTTCTAACAATTTAGAACGTATTTGCATCTCTTCTTTTACAATATGATTCAAATGAACATAATCTACTGTATCTATTAAATCATCTGTTCTTGCTGATTTTTTTAAACTAGCTTTAACCTCAACATCTACTCTGTACCAAGAACCAATTTTTGCCTCTTCTTCTAAACAACCATGATTAGCGTAAAGCTTTATATTATTAACTTGAATTTTTCCCATTTATGAATTTTGGTTTGAAGAGACCTCTACTTTTTCCCACATTTTATCTGTATTTAATCGAAATGTGCCTAAATACTCGAAACTACATTGTTCAGGAGCTATTATAGATAAAAAAGGTTCTTCGTTTTTATTATTATATAGATGATATTCTTCACCAAAAATAGGTTCAAAGCTAAATTTTGCATTGTAAATAAGGTCATTGTATTGAAACTTTTCCATTAAAGCTTCATACTCTTTTTTAACCTCATCAAACTTCGATTTTAATTGTTTATTTACACGCTGAATACCATCGTTTTTCCAGCTTGCAGTATGCAATGGCTTTATTACAGGAGAACTTGCAGAAGTTCCATAAGGTTTTAAAGCAGCATCATATTGCTGAGTTTCTTCGTTAAAAACAACCAAATCTGGCTTTTTATCTTCGTCATTTTTCATATTGCAAAATTACGACAAAACTAAATACGCAGTTACCTTTTTAGAAAACTTTAACGGCTAAATATGCCTGCGTTAGCGATTGAAGTGACATCCTTTTTTGAAAGATGAAAAAAAGATATAACGTAAAGCGCGACCTGAAAGGAAACGCCCAAAAAGCTAGGAAGTAAAGAAGTCGAAAACGTTACTTATAGCGCTTGTTTTAGTTTTATAAAACTCTGTATAGGTACATTTTTCACAAGTAACACTTGTAAATTTTTGATTTTGAATATCGAATATTTTCGATAAAGTGCCACCTGTTGCACGCATTTGGCCTAATTTATAAGTTTTATTATTACATTTTGGGCAGGTGTAGTTTCTTATTTGATTGCTCATAATTTGTTGTGTTTATATATTAGATGTTGAATTTACAAATTTGTTACAAATGCTCAATGACTAAAAGTATTTTATGTAATTTTGTAGCTTAATTTTATTTTAAGAAAAGGATGTCTGAAGAAAATAAATCGCTCAATTTTTTAGAGCATATTATAGAGGAAGATTTGGCAAATGGAATGCCAAAAGATGATTTGCGCTTTCGTTTCCCACCAGAACCAAATGGTTATTTACATATTGGACATACAAAAGCCATTGGTATAAGTTTTGGTTTAGGAGAAAAATACAATGCTCCTGTAAACTTACGATTTGATGATACAAACCCTGCAAAAGAAGAGCAAGAGTATGTAGATGCCATAAAAAACGATATTACTTGGCTAGGTTATGAATGGGCTAACGAATGTTATTCATCAGACTATTTTCAGCAATTATATGATTGGGCAATTTTATTAATAAAAGATGGAAAAGCCTATGTAGACTCTCAATCTTCAGAAGAAATGCGCATTCAAAAAGGTACTCCAACTTCAGTTGGCACAAACAGTCCTTTTAGAAATAGATCTATTGAAGAAAACTTGGAGTTGTTTCAAGGAATGGCAGCAGGGAAATTTAAAGAAGGTGAACATACTTTGCGTGCAAAAATTGATATGGAATCTCCAAACATGTTAATGCGAGATCCTTTAATGTATAGAATAATGTACAAAACGCATCATAGAACTGGTGATGATTGGTGCATTTACCCTATGTATGATTGGACTCATGGAGAAAGTGATTATATAGAGCAAATTTCACATTCTTTATGCTCTTTAGAGTTTAAACCTCATAGAGAATTGTATGATTGGTTTGTAGATAATGTACACGATTTTAGTAAAGATAAATATCCAAATCCGCCTAAACAACGCGAATTTTCTCGTTTGAACTTGAGTTACACAATAATGAGTAAACGAAAGTTAATGACTTTAGTTGAAAAAGGAATTGTTTCTGGTTGGGATGACCCAAGAATGCCAACTATTTCTGGTTTGCGAAGACGTGGATACACTCCAGAAGCAATCAAAAGTTTTGTAGAAACTGTAGGAGTTTCTAAAAGAGAAAATGTAATTGATGTAGCCTTGTTAGAGTTTAAAATTCGTGAAGATTTAAACAAAAATGCACCAAGAGTTATGGGTGTTTTAGACCCTGTGAAAGTTATTATTACAAATTATCCTGAGGATAAAGAAGAAATGCTTGTTGCTAATTATAATGATTATGAAGATGGTTTTGGAAGTAGAGAAGTGCCTTTTTCTAGAGAAATTTATATAGAAAAAGAGGACTTTAGAGAAGAAGCTAACAAAAAATTCTTTAGACTAAAACTTGGTAAGGAAGTCCGTTTAAAAAACGCTTATTTTATTACAGCTAACAGTTGTACTAAAGATGAAAACGGAAATATTACTGAAATACAATGTACTTATGATCCTTTAACAAAGTCTGGGAGTGGCACTCCAGAAAGCATGAGAAAAGTGAAGGGAACATTGCATTGGGTTTCTGTAAAACATGCTGTAAAAGCAGAAGTTAGAGCTTATGACAGATTATTTCTAGATGAAGCTCCAGATGCTCATAAGGACAAAGATTTTATGGAGTTTATCAATCCAAATTCACTAGAAACTATTAACGCTTTTGTAGAGCCAAGTTTACAGACTGCAAAAATTGGAGATCGTTTCCAGTTTCAACGTTTAGGATATTTTAATGTTGATAATGATTCAACTCCAGAAAAATTAGTTTTCAACAAAACTGTTGGTTTACGAGATTCTTGGGGAGGAAAGTAACAAAATGCTGATAGGAGTTTAAATAAAAAACTTGTTATGAAAGAGTCTATTTTTAAGAGTAAGTCTACTAAAGAGCTAAGAGATACATTAAAAGTACTCAAAATAGTTTTTGTAACATTAACAATTGTAATCATTTTACTTTTGGCGATAACAATTTATGGTTTATTATTTAAAAACAATAATGCAACTTTTATTGCTTTATTTGCAGTTGGAATATCTTGTGCAGCTATTCTTCCTGTGCAATTTATTTCGTTGAAAAAAATTAAAAAAGAACTAACCTCAAGAGAAAAATAACTATGAAAAAACTAATCGTTTTAAGCTTTTTAGTTTTAATAGCTTGTGAGAAAAAATTAAAAGTTAGTGTTTTAGAAGCACCTATTGCTTGTGGGCAATGTATGTTTGAGTTAGATTCTGAAGAAGGTTGTACTCTGGCTGTTAAAATACTAGACAAACCTTACTTTGTAGATGGTTTTAATATTGATGATTTTGGTGATGCTCATGATGAAAACACAGGTTTTTGTAATGTAATTCGTACTGGAAAAATTACTGGATCTATAAAAAATGATAAATTTTTAGCTTCGGATATAAAGTTAGACGAGTAAAGAAAGTAAAAGTTCAAAGAGCGAGTTACTATTTTTTTATTGATTAGATTTTTTCAATAATTTTTTAATTAAAATTCCCATTGAAGATTCTATTTTTAAGAAGTACAACCCAATACTTAAGTTAGAAACATCAATAAAAGCAGCACTTCCTTTCTCAATTAAAACTCTTTTTCCATTTACAGTGAAAATTTCAATTTTTAATATTTCTATTTTACTATCATTTTTAATAAATATTCTATTTTGTATTGGGTTTGGATAAACTGAAATTAAACTATTCAAATTTTGAATTTGAGTTGATAGAATTTTATCCACTAGAGTTACTTTTACATTTACTGTTGTTTTGTTTCCTGCTTTATCAAATACTGTAAACTCAACTGTATTTTCTCCTAAATCTTCATTGGTAAAATTCGTTTTTGATAATTGCATCAAATCAATTTCACAATTATCTGTAGAACCTTTATTTACTGCTTCAATAGTTAATAAAGCATTTCCAGTATCATCCAGTTCTAATTCAATTTCATTATTTACTAAAGCTACAGGATTTGTTTCATCCTTTACAATTACTTTTTGTTTAGACTGTAAAATAGTTCCATTTCCATAATCAAAATTCCAGGTGATGGTATACTCTCCTTGAGCTAAATAGTTTAAAGGATCAGAGGTAGTTCCAGTAATTTTACCTAAACACGCATTTCCATCTGCCTCAGGTATTGTTGTTACTAAAACTGCACATTCGCCAATAAGATTGGGTAATGTTGGTGCTGTTGGTGTAGCTGTATTTTGAATAATTACATTTTGTAATGCCGATGTTTTATTTCCATTCCCATCATCAAAAATCCAAGTTACTATATATGTACCTTGTTCGTTGTAAGACATAGGGTCTGTTGTTGAACCTTCAATAATTCCTGCGCAATTATCTGTTGTTGTAGGTTTTATTAACTCTACACTACATTGTGCATTTACATCAGGCAAAACAACAGCTGAAGGTGGTGTGGTATCCGTTATAATTATGGTTTGGGTGGTTGTTGCTACATTTCCATTACCATCATCAAAGTTCCAATTAACCTTATACTCTCCTGCTTGATTATAACTTAATGGATCTGTAGTAGAGGCTGTTATTTCTCCTGTACAAAAATCAAAGGCTTTTGGTATGGCTGTAATGGTTAAAGAGCATTCTGCAATAATATCATTTAAAAAAGGGAGTTCAGGTGCAACATTATCTTTTACAATTACTTTTTGTTGAGACTGTAGGATGGTTCCATTACCATAATCAAAACTCCAAGTAATTGTAAATTCTCCTTGCTGAGTATAAGTTAACGGGTCTGTTGTAGTTCCTGTAATTTCTCCATTAATAGAGTTTGCTTTTGGCGCTTCTAATACATTTACAGCACAATCTCCTACTAAATTTGGTAACACTGGAGGTGTAGGATTGCCATCAAAAATGAATACATTTTGATCTACAGATACTACATTATTATTGCCATCATCAAAAACCCACCTTACCATATACTGCCCAACTTTATCATAAAAAACTGGGTCTGTTGTTGTACCCGTAACTAAACCTGTACATGTATCTGTTGTTTGTGGAGGTGTAAGCGTAACTGGTGTTAAAGATCTAACATCTGGTAAAACTGGTGCAACAGGAGCTTCAAAATCTTCTACAATTATATTTTGTTGAGCAGTTGTTGTGTTTCCATTTCCATCACTAAAAACCCAGTTGATGGTATAGTTTCCTTTTTTATCGTAAAAAAGCGGATCTATTGTAGTTGCTGTAATATTGCCAGCACAATTATCATTACCAATTGGTGGAATTACATTTACAGCACAAGCATCTCTTAGATCATTCAAAAAAGGAATTTGTGGTGCTTGGTCGTCTTTAATATATATATTTTGTGGTACTGAAACTGAGTTTCCACTCTCATCAGAAAATGTCCATGTTATTGTATAATCTCCTTGTTCCGTATACGTTAATGGATCTGTTGTAGTGGCTACAATTTCTCCAGAAACTGCATCTTGAGTTTTTGGTATTTCTGAAATAGTTACAGAACAGGCAGCAGTAATATCTGGTAATGTTGGTATAATTG
>CAXBAC010000174.1:0-5624 GCA_963973485.1 uncultured Polaribacter sp.
ATAAGCAGATTCAATTATAGCAAACTGTTCTGTTGTTATTTTACTTAGAAAAAAACCTATTGTATCTGACATTATGCAATTTTTAAATACCCATTATTAACAGGAGCGAAAGATGATTCTTCTAATAATCTATTATAACTCGATTGTAAGTTATTTCTTTCATTCATTAATTGATTAAAATGATAAGCTATAAGCGATATATCTTTAGATTCAACTATTTGAGAATATTGAGGTAAATCAGTGGTTGAACTTTTAGGTTCTACTACATTAGAATCTTCTTTATTAGGCACTTCTATTAACTTAACACCTACAATGTTTCCTATTTTAGTAATCGTATCTATACCTAACCTTTCTTGACCTTTTAAAAGTTTACTTACATATTGGGGTGTGCAATCTAAAGCATCTGATAATTCTTTTTGGTTTTTAGGAAATATACCAGCAACTTTATTTGTTTTTAACGCAGTCATTATTTTAACTGCTATTTTAAAAGATACATCAAGCCATTCTTCATTTTCTTTTCTCCATTCTGCTTTATCAAGCCATCCAGATTTATCTTGAGAAACTAATTTCTTGAACTTATCTAATTTATTATTTGCCATAGTATTTTTTAATTTTAGAAGAATATTTCTTGAAAACTATCGTCATCAATAACACCTTCGTCATTTAGGTAATCTCGACACTTATTAATTTTATCTAACTCTTTTTGCGTATGAACTCTATGTTTCATTAAATGTTGATTGTCTAATTTAATAGTACCACCAGTAATTACATAATTGTTATCATCTATTTTAATTGCATATAAGCGTAGCCATCTATTACGTGCTTTCTGCTCTTGAAGAAGTTTAGCAGTGTACTCATAATTATTAAGGTTTTTAAATAAATCATTTAACTTGTTTGGTTCTTCGCTTGCCAATTCAATTAATCTATCTCTCAAAAAATTTGCCTCTTTTTGAATTTTCTCAATTGCTTGTTCTATTGTGATGTCTATGTCTTTATTATTTTCTTCAAAAAATTGAAAAAGATACATAGGGTCTGCCCATTCATCAAACACTCTTTCTAATTCATCTGAAGATTCTCCAGGGAATTTGAATGCGTATAAGCAGGGTACAAATGTATCAATTATTTCCATATAATCAACCTACAGGTTTACTTTTTCTGTTTTATTTAACTTTTTAAGACTATAAACACTTTAAAAAAACTCAACTTAATTAATAATAACCTAAACCTCCACACCTAAATTAGACACTACTTTATCTTTAAAACCTTTAACAGATTTCATATTATACAAAGGTAAACCTATTAAACGATACTCTTTATTCTCAGCTTTTAAGATAGTCTTTGAACCATATTTTTCTGTAATATCTTCCATAAACTGTTCTTTCCAAGCTTCTTTATCTTGTTTGAAATCTTTGGCATCATCTGCTTTAAACTGCCCACCTTTTGGTTCTATAAATACTTGATAGAATAAATTTTCTGTTTTTGATTTTAAAAATAATATAAAATCTGGCATAAAACCACGACCACTTTTAAAGTCATAAATTTTATACACTTCTTCATTTCTTAACAGTTTTACATCCTCATATTTATCTTTAAAATTATCTAACTTCTCTTTTATAAAATTAATTAAACCTTTCTCTTCTGATGTACCATAAAATGCATCTAATACATACCAATCTTTCTCTACTAACTCTTTTTCTAAATAATCACTTTCAGGGTCATTAACTACAGATATTGGTTTTGGTTCACTAAAGTAATCTTTGATATTTTTTGCCTCAAAGTCTGAACCTATATAAGGATTAGAAATTAATTTTATCTCAGCTTCTAATTTTACAAATGCTTCTGTTAAAATACGAACTTGTTCTTTGGGTTTTATTAAAGCAAAACGCTCTATGTTTTGAAGATTATTATACTTATTATTTGAAGGCACAACTACTGATACTTTAAAATCTCCTATAAAATCCTCTTTAAAAGCTTCATCTATACTACTAATCGCTAATTCCTCTTTAAGGTTATTGAAACGCAACAATGATTGGTCTTTTTTACTTTGAATATGGTACGCTTTAAAAAACACATTACGTAAATTTAATAGTGCTTCTTTAAAAGTAATACTAATTGTTCTTTCATCTGTTTTTTTAGATTGATACCTTGTTTCATCAGCTGCATCTTCCTCAAAATTTACTTTAGTTTCGTCTATTAATAATGCCTCTATTTTAGTTTTAAAAACCCAATCTTCTTTTAATTCTTCTAAATTTCTTTTTCTTTTATTAGGGTTAGGCAGTTTATCGTTTTTATAAATTTTTAAGGTATTGTAAAAAGAACTTTTATCACTTTTAATTTCTTCTTTTACATTAAATATTTTAAGCTGTTTTTCTTTTTCTGGCAATAACTCCTGTCTTTTTAATTCAGCTTTCAATTCACCTATATAACGTTCATCTTTATCGCTATGAAAATAAAACTCCTCTAATACTCTTAATTGATGATTTAATGCATTATCAAATTTTCTTTTATTAGGTTTTTTATCTTCAAATTTAAAGGGATAATAACGTACACCTCTACCAATTAATTGTACTTCAGAAACTGTACTTTTACCAGCTTTTCCTTTATTAGAACCTCCTGTGTTTTGACCTTCATACATTCTAACAATATCATATAAATTTAAAACATCCCAACCTTCTGTTAAACGTTGGCAGGTAAATATTGCTGTAATATGGTTTTGCTTATCTTCTAAACTATTTAATAATCTATCTTGTTCTGTGGTAGTTTTATCTTCACCTCTTCTACCTGTTGCAGTTTTATCTTGTGAGTGTGTGGTAATACAGTTAACATCTTGAAAAGCATCTTGTAAATAAGTAATTATTGTATTGTAATCAATAGCATCTTTACTATTTATGTATTTAAAAATATCTACTATTCGACTCTGACCAACTTCATAAACTTTATCTACATTTTCAGTTTCTATTGCTTTTAAGAAATCGAAATCTGTTTTCTTCAAATTATCTACAATATCTCTAAAAAATAGGTAATCGCTTTCTACATTTTCATCTTTAGATTTATCTACAAATTTACTTCTGAAAAGAATAACAGGTTTAAAGTTTGGTAGGTTAAAATCTAACCCTATTTGATAACGAAACCAATTAAATAATAACGCTTGTAAAACTCTTTTTCTTTTATCAAAAGTTGATGACACCAAATTAATTTCTTTAGTAAACCCTGCTTTTAAAAAGTCTTTTAAATCGAAACGATAAATGGTTTTATCTAAATATTTTTGAACTACATTTTTATTGGTTGGTACAGTAGCTGTAAATTCTAATAATACATTTCTATTTTCTTCATATTTGTACTTATCACCTCTATTTAATATCAAATGATTTACAGTATGCTCCCAACTTTTTTCTACATCTGCTGCTTTTGGATTGTTAGATAATTCTCCTATTAATTCTAAATCTAATTGTTCGCCTACTTTTGCTTTGGTATCTGAGTTTAAGTGATGCGCTTCATCTGCCAACATTACTATATCTCTTTGCTGTAAGTCTTCTAAAAAAATACTATTTTCTTTAACTTGATAGACTGCATTGTGTAGCTTATGAATAGAAGTGAATAATATTTCTATATCTTCTGTATCATTACTAAACGTATCTACTCTATTTATATTTACTGTTTTATTATCTATTACAATAGGATGCTTAAATAAATATTTATTATGAGTTGGGTCTGTTAAGTTATCTTCTGTTTTACCAACAATATTATTTTGATTTACAAAGAACAAAAAATGACGATACCCTTGTTTATAATAATACAAGATTAAACTTGCCATTAATAACGTTTTACCTGTACCTGTTGCCATATTAAACAACAAATGAGAAGGTGCTAATGGGTTTTCTATTTCTTTTACTTCTTGATAATCTAAAAAGTATTCTATCGCTTTTTGTTGCCAATCAAATAAAGGAAATCTAACATTATCACTTATATATGAAGGTACATCTGAATAATTAATACGATACTCTCGCATTTTGTCTGATAGATACTCATATAGATATTCTTGGTTTGCCATAACTCTTATGTTGTTTGATAAAAGTTTTTAGTTAAAGCAATATCTTCTTTACTAATATTGTAACGTGCATCTTCTATTTCACTTGCATTTACATACAATTGATTATTATCTAACATTCTACAAAAAATTTCTTGTTGTTTTACTAAGGGTAGTTTTTTAAAGTTTTCTTCTTTGCTAATAACCTCTTTAAACTCCTTGATACGCACATTATAATGTAAAAAATACTTGGTGTACAATTCATCAAAATAAGATAGTAATTATTTATAAGATTTACATTCTTGAATATCTTCTTTTGCTTTTTGATTGTTTTTAGCTAAATCTAATTTAATGAAAGAACCACCACCTTTCCATTTATATGCTTTGATATACCTGATTGCTCACCATTTATTACATTTTGTAACCTAATGCCACTATCGTTTAAACCATATTCTAATTGCTCCAAACCAATATATTGTCTATTCATTTTATGAGCTACAGCAGCTGTTGTGCCACTCCCTAAATGATAATCTAATACAATATCATCTTCTTTTGTACACATATCAATGATTCTATATAACAAAAGTTCTGGCTTTTTACCAGCAGGAAAACTCACACCACCTTCGTTTTGAGTATTATTAAAATCAATATCATCCCAAAAATCACAAAGTAATTTAGAAATTTCATTACTAATACCATTTTTGGTTATAATACTATTGATTGAAGAAGATAAAGGAGATAGCCTTCTACCATTGTATGCAAACTGATTTAATCCATAAGGAATTACTTTGTCTTTATTAGAACTCTTTAAACTAATCAATCTAACATCTTCAGGCATAGATTTACCAGTTTGAAAAATATTATTACAATTTTTTAAATAAAAGTCTTTAAAATCTTTGTCTTGTATATCGATATTAGAGAGGTTTTTTTCATTATCAATTATATTATTTTTAATTAATACATCTTTCAACTTTAAAAGCTCTAAAGTGTCTCTGTTTAAGTAGTAATTATAATGAGTATCCCATTTATCACTTATATAATATTGTGGTTTTAATTTTAAATTGTTTTTCTTGTATACTAATATAGTGTCTCTTTGCTTTATAATAGTTTTTTCTTTGTGCGCTGTTTTCAAACCACTAGGAGTTGATGATTTGACAGCTATATCAGAAATAAAATTCTTCAGACTAAATAAATCATCCATCATTACTTTTAAATATGCTTGTTCATTTTCGTCACATTGAACAAAAATAACACCATCATCATTTAATAACTCTTTAGAAACCATTAATCTATTTCTCATAAAAGTCAACCAAGAAGAATGATTAAAATTATCATTGTATGCAAAACTATCATTACCTGTATTATAAGGAGGGTCTATATAAATAAGTTTTACCTTACCTTTAAATTCCTCTTTTAAGCTATGTAATGCTAATAGGTTATTGCCTTTAATAATTAAATTGTCTGTAATAGTATCTTCTGGCAAACCTCTTTGTTTGTTAAGTTTTGCATCTCGATTAAATTGTGTAGGTTTACTTTCTCCTTTTGCATCATATTTTGTAATCTTAGTAAATGCTTTAGGTTCTAATAAACGGTCTAT
>CAXBAC010000175.1:0-5616 GCA_963973485.1 uncultured Polaribacter sp.
ACAGCTACAATACTATCTGCAACAGTAGTTTTATCTTCTAAAGGTACAGTATAAACTAATATGTTATTGCTTCCTGTTTTAGCAATTCCGCTTGTTAAATGGTTACGCAACCATAAAAACTCACCTGTATCATCTACAGTCCTAAATTTACTTGGTATGGTTAAGCTAAGTCCTAAGTTTTGAAGTGTTTTGTAAGTTTCTTTAGTTTCATCTTTCTTAAAAATACTTTGTGTAAATTCAATATCAGAATCTAAAAATATTCTTCTTATTTCTTCTTTTCGGTTTTGTAAAATTTCTATAATCTCTTTGTCGTTTTTGCCTTGTACATATACTATAGTCTGTGGTTGAGCATATACATTTTTTTTAGTTGAAAAATTTGCTGTTTCACCTTCAGAAATTATTAAAATGTTTCTACTCGCTTTCATCATAGAGCTAAAACCATTAGGAGCTACTTGAGAAACAGATAAAATTGATTCAGATTGAGGTAAACCTACCATAAACTCCCCAAAAGAATTCCTAATTTCTTTACCAACATCCCCTGTCCAGTCGCTAATTTTAGCAACTACCATTACTTTGTTAATCTTACCAATAGAATCTCTTAAAATCATTTTATCATTACCTACACAAGCAGATAAAAGCACTGTAATAATTAAAACTGAAAATATTTTTTTCATGGATTTTACTTTTAAGTATGTTTTGATTAATTGAACTTATCACTTCAAATATTATTCCAAAGTAATTTTTTAAATATTTTAAAGTGATAAAAAAAACTTACCGAATTCTTTTAGGGTAAATATACAAACGTTGCCCTATTTTTAAATTACTGTTTTTTAAACGATTCCAACGTTTTATACTACTTACACGAACTCCGAATTTATTTGCAATTTTACCTAAATAATCACCACTTTTAACTTTGTAACGAATACGTTTATCCATTTCAAAATACTTTGGCAAAGGTTTTTCTCTTTTTGCATCATCTGCATCAGCCAAAGCATACAACTCTTTTTCTTTATCTAAAAACTCAACAACTTTACTACTTGGTAATCTTAAAGCGTAATTTCTATCTTTTATAAATGGTATAATATCTAATTTATAAGAAGGGTTTAAAAAGGATAAAACTTCTTCATTTACAGCAATAGTCTCTGAAATTTGATCGAAAGAAATGGTTCTTTTTACGTGTAAAGTATCTGTTTGAAAGTCGAAAAGTTCAGGAATATCTGAATATATTTTATGATCATCTGCATATTCGAAAATATACATGGTAGCATAAAAAGCAGGTACATAACCTGCAGTTTCTGTTGGTAAATATGGTCTTATATTCCAATAATTTTTAAATCCTCCAGATCTTTTTATGGCTTTTGATACATTTCCTGGACCTGAGTTATAGGCTGCTAGAGCCAAATCCCAATCTCCGAAAATGTTATAAAGTTGACTTAAATATTTGCAAGCAGCTACAGTTGATTTTACAGGATCGAATCTTTCATCAACATAAGAACTTACTTTTAAATCGAACTGTTTTCCTGTACCATACATAAATTGCCACATACCAGAAGCACCAACTCCAGATCTTGCTTTAGGTCTTAAAGCAGATTCTACAATTGCCAAATATTTCATTTCTAAAGGAATATCATATTGGTCTAAATATTGCTCAAACATTGGAAAATAGTACTTTGCCTTAGCCATTAAAGCAGGGTAATACTTTCTCCTATATTTCAAATAACTATTGATTACTTTTTCTAATGCAGGGTTAAAAGCTAAATCAAAAGGAGTTTTGTCATTCAAATCTGCCAATCTACTTTTTAATAAATCTGTTGTTAAAGCTTGTGAAGTGCTGCCTATAATATCTTTATCTGCAATAACATATTCTAAAGTATCTATTAAAGGCGATTTGAATTTGCTGTTTACCCATAAACTATCAATAACTTTTAACTCAGCATCTGTAAAAACAGCTTTGTCCTCTACTGTATTTATAGAGTCTTTTGAAATAATTAAAGTGTCTTTTTTAACTAAAAGTAACGTGTCTTTTTCTTGTTGTGCAACTACTGATATACTAAAACAAAAAAAAAGTAAAAATAATCTCATAAAGTCTAAATATCTAATTCTAATGCAATTGGGCAATGATCTGAGTGTTTGGCTTCTGGCAAAATATAGGCTCTAGATATTTTATCTTGTAATGGTTTTGCAACCATTGCATAATCTAATCGCCAACCTTTATTATTTGCTCTTGCGTTTGCTCTATAACTCCACCAAGAAAATTGCTGTACATCTTGATTTAAATAGCGAAAACTATCTATAAAACCACTATTTATAAAATCACCAATCCAGGTTCTTTCTTCTGGTAAAAAACCAGAAACGCCTTTCATTTTAGGGTTATGAATATCTATTTCTTCATGACAAATATTGTAATCGCCACAGATTACCAAATTCGGAATTTCTTGCTTTAAATTATTGATGTATTCTTGAAATTCATCCATATAATTTAGTTTGAAATTCAGTCTATCTAAATTGGTTCCTGATGGTAAATACAAACTCATAATAGAAACTTCATCAAAATCTACTCTAAGGTTTCTACCTTCAAAATCCATGGTTTCAATTCCTGTACCATACACAATATGATTTGGCTTTTCTTTACACAAAACTGCTACTGAAGAATATCCTTTTTTCTGTGCAGAAAACCAATAATGGTAAGGATACCCTGCTTCTTCGAACAACGATAAATCTAATTGTTCTTTGTGCGCTTTAGTTTCTTGAATACAAATTACATCTGGATTTGCAGCTTTTAGCCAATCTAAAAAACCTTTTTTTAACGCAGCTCTAATTCCATTTACATTGTATGAGATAATTTTCATTTACTCTATTATGATTGATTCTTTTAAGAAAATCCAAGTGATTTGAGTTTTCTCTCCAGTTTGTGTTTTAATTTTCTTTTTTCTTGGTGATAAAATAAAACCAATTAATCCAGCAAGTCCACCAGTAATAAAAAAGTTATCAATATTAAAAATCCTGTCCATAATAATTAAAGAGATAATCATTATTGATGGTAATATTAACCAATATAATTTTTTAAATATTTTCATGATTATATTTTTTTATTGATCACTTTTTTAAAAAACAACCACTTCATTTGTTCTTCTTCACCATTTTGTTTTTCAACTATTTTAAATTTAGGTGATAGTATGTAAGCACCTATAACATTTATTAAAATTGTATAAACATTTGGCTCATAACCCAGTACTTTATAAATAATTAATCCAAATAAGATAACAAGTACAGGAAACAAAAAAGGGATAATATGTTTCAAGTTTTTCATATTAAATATTCATTTCTGGAACATCTCCATTAACTACTAAAGTACCTTCTGTTGCATTTTGAATTTCTTCTACAGAAACTCCTGGAGCTCTTTCTAATAAATGAAATGTATTATTTTTTACTTCTAAAACAGCTAAGTTTGTAACAACTTTAGTTACACAACCTACACCTGTTAAGGGTAAAGAACATTGTTTAAGTAGTTTCGATTCTCCTCTTTTATTGGTATGCATCATAGCTACAATAATGTTTTCTGCAGAAGCTACTAAATCCATAGCACCACCCATGCCTTTTACCATTTTTCCTGGTATTTTCCAATTGGCAATATCACCATTTTCTGCAACTTCCATTGCTCCTAAAATAGTTAAATCTACATGTTTACCACGAATCATGGCAAAACTTGTTGCAGAGTCAAAAAAACTAGCACCAGGCAAAGTTGTAATGGTTTGTTTACCTGCATTTATAATATCTGCATCTTCTTCACCATCAAAAGGAAAAGGCCCCATGCCTAAAACTCCGTTTTCTGACTGAAATTCAACTTCAATATCATCTCTTACATAATTAGCTACCAAAGTAGGTATACCAATACCAAGGTTTACATAAAAACCATCTTGCACTTCTTGTGCAATTCTTTTAGCGATTCCATTTTTATCTAACATAGTAATGTTTCAATTTAATAATTTAAAAATGTATCAATTCTTTTTTAATGAATTTATACTTGTACTCAATATTTTGTATAGTATCAAACCTAATTCAGTTACTTTCTTATTTAATTCAGCATTTATTGGGTATGATCTGGACTTTTCACATAAAGTTAACCAATATTTTGTTTCCTCTAATTCTTTAGTTGCAATTTTAATTTTATGAATAAAATCTGCTTTACTTTCAGCATTTTGAGCTTCATGTATATTTGCACCTATACTTGTTCCTGACTTTAATAGCTGTCTAGAAATTACAAACTTTTTTTCGCTTTGTAATTTTTCACAATATTCTATAACTAATAATGCAACTTCAATCGATTTATCTACAACTGGATTCTTCATGATTTAAATTGTTACATTATTACATTGATTAATTATTCACGTTTACGAACTGTTCTTTGTTCTATTCTCTTTTCATAATCTTTTCCTTCAAAAATTCTTTGTACAAAAATTCCAGGAATATGAATTTGATTTGGGTCTAACTCACCTACTTCTACCAATTCTTCTACCTCTGCTACTGTTATTGTTGCAGCACCACACATATTTGCGTTAAAGTTTCTTGCTGTTCCTTTAAAGATTAAGTTACCTGCAGCATCTCCTTTCCAAGCTTTTACAAACGCAAAATCTGCTTTAAAAGCAGGCTCTAATACATGCATTTTACCATCAAATTCTCTAGTTTCTTTACCTTCTGCAACTTCAGTTCCAAAACCAGCAGGCGTATAAAAAGCAGGAAAACCAGCCTGAGCTGCTCTACATTTTTCTGCAAGGGTTCCTTGTGGAGTTAATTCAACTTCTAATTCTCCAGACAACATCTGTCTTTCGAACTCATCATTTTCTCCAACATAAGAAGAAATCATTTTTTTAATTTGTTTGTTTTGTAAAAGTAAACCTAGTCCAAAATCATCTACACCTGCATTATTAGAAATACAAGTTACATCTCTTACATTTATATTTACCAATTCTGAAATTGCATTTTCAGGAATACCACTTAAACCAAAACCTCCTAACATTAATGTCATTCCGTTTTTAACTCCAGTTAAAGCTTCTGTAACATTTTTTACTTTTTTGTTTATCATGCTATATAATTTTAATGAGATATCTTTTTTTAATATATATTAAAAATCTGTATCTCCATCAGGTATTGTGTTAATATTTTCTTCAGATTTTTCATCACAATTAATTTTGATGGATAAATTTTCTGGCTTTTCAAAATCTTCTTTACTAATATTTAAAGTTTTATCTGCATAACATTTTTGCATAAATAAAGCCCAACTAGGTAAAGACATTGTTGCTCCTTGACCTTTTGCAATTCCAGCAAAATGGGTTGCTCTATCTTCTCCACCTGTCCAAACTCCAGTTGCTAAATTAGGTACAATTCCCATAAACCAACCATCTGACTGATTTTGTGTTGTACCAGTTTTTCCTGCAATTGCATTATCAAAATTATAAGGAAAACCAGTTACAGCACCTCCACCTGAAGTCCAATTTGCACGTAAACGAATTCCAGAGCCAGATTGAGTAACTCCTTCTAATAAGTTTAAAATTACATACGCAGACTCTTCACTTAGTACTTCTTGCGTTTGTGGTACAAAATCTTTTAAAACAGTTC
>CAXBAC010000176.1:0-5595 GCA_963973485.1 uncultured Polaribacter sp.
GGCGGTCTCGTTCATTTCTACCATAAAAGTAGATTCGCCCATAGAAATATTATCACTAGCACCAACTCTTGTAAAAATTTTATCTACAATTCCGATTTTTGCATTTTGAGCAGGCACATAACAACCCATTTGTGCTAGTAAAACAATTAACGCAGTTTGTCTTAAAATGGCAGATTTACCAGACATATTTGGCCCAGTAATCATAATAATTTGTTGTTGATTTCTATTTAAAACAACATCGTTTGCAATATACGTTTGATCTATAGGGAGTTGTTTTTCAATAACAGGATGCCTTCCGTTTTTAATCTCTAAATCTGTACTTTCATCCATAATTGGACGCACATAATTATTATCAACAGCCAAAACAGAGAAGGATAGTAGACAATCTATTTTTGCAATTATTTGTGCATTTTCTTGAACGATATCTACAAACTGAATGATGTATTGCAATAACTTAGAGAAAATTTCTTGTTCTAATTTGGCAATTTTTTCTTCAGCACCTAAAATTTTGGTTTCGTATTCTTTGAGCTCTTCTGTAATATATCGTTCAGCAGAAACTAACGTCTGTTTTCTAATCCATTGTTCTGGAACTTTATCTTTATGTGTGTTTCTAACCTCTATGTAATAGCCAAAAACATTGTTGAACGCAATTTTCAAACTCGTAATTCCTGTAGCCTCAGTTTCGCGAGCCAACATATCATCTAAAAACTGTTTTCCAGAAGATGAAATGGCACGTAAATCGTCTAATTCTTGATGCACATTATGGGCAATTGCATTTCCTTTATTGATGTTTACAGGAGCATCATCAAACAAAGTTTCAGAAATTTTAGCAATCAAATCTTCACAAGTGTGGAGTTGTTTCCCTAAATTCTGAACTGCTTTATTTTTACTTTTTTCTGATGCATTTTTTATTGGTAAAATTGCTTTTAAAGAGTCTTTTAACAATACAATTTCTCTAGGTGAAGCTTTGCCTGTGGCTACTTTAGAAATTAACCTTTCTAAATCTGATATTTGTTTTAGTTGATAAGTTACTGTCTTTGAAAAATCATTAGAATTGATAAAAAACTTTACCAATTCATGCCTATTTTGAATTTCATCAATATTTTTTAAAGGCAATGCCAACCAACGTTTTAACAACCTTCCACCCATAGGTGAAGTGGTTTTATCAATTACATCTAAAAGCGTTACTGCATTTATAGAATTTGGATTGTATAATTCTAAATTTCGAACAGTAAATCTGTCCATCCAAACATAATTATCTTCTGCAATTCTGCTGATATTTTGAATGTGTTTTAACTGATTATGCTGTGTTTCTGATAAATAATACAAAACTGCACCAGCTGCAATAATTCCGTTTTTTAAATCTTGAACACCAAAACCTTTTAGCGTTTTTACCTCAAAATGATTGTGTAAAGTTTCGTTTGCATATTCCTTTTGAAAAACCCAATCATCTAAATAAAACGTATAATATCTATTCTCAAAAATCTCTAGAAATTGTTGTTTGTTTTGTTTTTGAACCAAGACTTCACTTGGGCTAAAATTCTGCAACAATTTATCTATGTATTCTGATGTTCCTTGAGCTACTAAATATTCACCTGTAGAAACATCAAGAAATGAAATTCCGAGTTGTTTTTTATCAAAATGTACAGCAGCTAAAAAGTTGTTGCTTTTGCTTTGTAACACTTCATCATTTAAAGAAACTCCAGGAGTAACCAATTCTGTAACACCACGTTTTACGATGGTTTTGGTCATTTTTGGATCTTCTAATTGATCGCAAATGGCAATACGCATACCAGCTTTTACCAATTTTGGCAAATAGGTGTTTAAAGAATGATGTGGAAAACCAGCCAAAGCCGTTTCAGAATCTGAACCAGCACCACGTTTTGTTAGGGTAATTCCTAATACTTGTGCAGCTTTTTTAGCATCATCACCAAAAGTTTCGTAGAAATCTCCAACACGAAAAAGCAACATAGCATCAGGATATTTTATCTTGATGGCATTATATTGTTTCATTAAAGGAGTTACCTTTTTTGCTTTTGATTTAGCCAAGTTTTGGAAATTTTCAATTAGTTTTGCGAAGGTAAAAATTAGTAAGCAGTTTACAGTAGCAGTTTGCATTGAACTTATTCACAAGATATGAGAAAATTGAAGAATAATGAGTTAGGTAGAATTTCGGTTGATGAATTTAAATCAACAAAAAAAACACCTTTAATTATTGTTTTAGATAATATTAGAAGTTTGAATAATATTGGTTCTGTTTTTAGAACTAGTGATGCTTTTTTGATTGAAAAAATTTATTTGTGTGGTATTACTGCAACTCCACCCAATAGAGATATTCATAAAACTGCATTGGGAGCAACAGAATCTGTAGCTTGGGAGTATGCAGAAAGCACACTTGCTGTAGTTGAAAAGTTGAAAGTTGAAAGTGTAAAAGTTTTGGCTATTGAGCAAGCAGAAAATTCTACGAAACTAGATACTTTTTTTCCTGAGGAAAACACAAAATACGCAATTGTAATGGGTAATGAGGTAAAAGGTGTGCAGCAAGAAGTAATTAATGCAAGTGATATGTGTATAGAAATTCCGCAATTAGGCACAAAACACTCATTAAATATTTCTGTAACTACAGGAGTTGTTATTTGGGATTTGTTTACAAAAATGAAAAAGTAAAAACGTTAAATTCCTAAAATCATTTTTGCAATCATAAAATAAATTAAAATTCCAAAAATATCATTAGATGTTGTTATAAAAGGCCCTGTTGCAATTGCAGGATCTATACCTCTTTTATTTAAAAACAGTGGTACAAAAGTACCAATTAAGCCAGCCACAATTATTACCACAACTAAAGAGCTAGAAATGGCTAGAGCTGTATTAATTTTACCTTCATAAGCCCACACAAATAAAAATAAAAAAAGTGCTAAAATAAAGCCATTTAAAGCAGCCAAAAGCATTTCTTTTAGCAACCTACTATTTATACTTCCTTTTACATCATCATTTGCTAAACCTTGCACAATAATTGCAGACGATTGTACACCCACATTACCAGCCATGGCTGCAATTAATGGTGTAAAAAAGAATAATGCTGCATATTTTGCGAAAACACCTTGAAAGCCTTCCATAATTAAAAAAGCGCCAACTCCACCAATCAACCCCAGAAATAACCAAGGCAAACGTGCTTTCGTCAAATCTAAAATACTATCATCTGAGTCTACATCTTGTGTTAAACCTGCTGCCATTTGGTAATCTCTTTCTGCTTCTTCTTTTAAAACGTCTACAATATCATCAATGGTAATTCTACCTAAAAGAACGTTATTATCATCTACAACAGGAATGGCTTCTAAATCGTATTTTGCCATAATTTTTGCAACCTCTTCATCATCTTCATTTACGTTTACAGAGTCTACTTTATCTTTTAAAATATCTGCAATTTGCTGATCTGATTTTGCAATAATTAAGTCTTTTAAAGACAAACGACCTACCAATTTATCTTCTTTATCAACTACATAAATTGAGTGCACTCTTGTTACATCTTTGGCTTGACCACGAATTCTGCGCATACAGCCAGCTACTGTCCAAGTTTCGTAAACTTTTACCAGCTCTTTAGCCATTAAAGAACCTGCAGTATTGTCTTCATAAGACAAAAGTTCTTTAATATCTGCAGCTAAATCATCATCATCTAAAGCTTTAAATACTCTTGCTTGACGTTCGTTAGAAAGCTCGCCAATAATATCTGCAGCATCATCTGTATCCATCTCACCAACTTCGTCTGCAATTTCTTGGGCAGATAAGTTTTCTAGAATTTTTTCTCTGGTATCTTCATCTAACTCAGTAAGAATTTCAGATGTTTTTTCGCTATTTAAAAGCTTAATAATGTATACAGCTTCATCAAAATTAACTTCGTCTAAAACCTCTGCAATGTCTGCAAAGTGCACCTCATTAAATAGCTTCGTTATCGCTTTTTCATTATTATCTTCTATAAGCGCTGAAAGGTGTTCTAAAAAGTCTTCAGTAATTTCAAATTCCATGATTTGCTATTTTTTGCGTGAGAGAAATAAAAGCTTCAACAGACAATTGTTCTGGTCTTCTCGCAAATATAGGGTCTTCTTTTAAAGAATCCGAAAGTTTAAAGGATTTTAAACTGGAACGCAACATTTTTCTACGTTGATTAAAAGCTGTTTTTACAACTCTAAAAAATAGTTTTTCATCTACTGGTAAAGAATAATCTTTTTTTCTGATAAGACGAATTACTCCAGAATCTACTTTTGGAGGAGGATTAAAAACAGTTGGAGGCACTGTAAACAAGTATTCTACATCAAAAAAAGCTTGTGTAAGTACAGATAGAATTCCGTAAACCTTAGAGCCTTCTTTTTCTGCAATTCTCAGTGCTACTTCTTTTTGAAACATGCCTGCAAACTCTGGCACAACAGCTCTATTTTCTATGGCTTTAAAAACAATTTGCGTAGAAATATTATAAGGAAAATTACCTATAATAGCTACTTGTTCTTTATTGAAAAGGTCTTGAATATTTTGCTTTAAAAAATCGCCCTCAATAATTTGAAACTTATCTTTAGTTGTGTTTAGGTTAAGATGCTCTATTGGAAATACATCTTTTAAGTAGGCTACAGATTCTCTATCTAATTCTAAAACTGTAGTTTTTGGTTTTTTTTGCAATAAGTATTTGGTTAAAACACCCATTCCTGGCCCAATTTCTAATATGTGATTATAGCCATTTTCGGTTAAAGCATCTGCAATATCTTTAGCTATAGTTTCGTCTGTTAAAAAATGTTGACCTAGATGTTTTTTTGCTTGTACAGCCATAAGTTAGTTGCTTACATTAGTAGGGTAAAACTCTTTTATTAATTTTAATTCTGTTCTAAAGGCCAACATTTTATCACCAAACTTTTTAGCACTTTCTATTCTTAATGCTTCAGCATCGTTTGTGTAATAATCTTCTAAATCTTCTTTAGAATTAGCTGTATATTGTACAGAATAGGTTTTGCCACCCATTTCTTCTTCTACCAAAACTTGTGTAAATTTTGCAGATACAAACTTGTTTGTGTTTAATACTTTTAAAATGTGAGACTCCATCCAAGTTAACCATTCTTCATGAACAGCATCATCAATATTTATAGTTACGTTATATATGTACATTTTTTTAATATAATAATGTAGCAATTATAAAATGTAACACTTAAATTATTACACTTAAAACATTGATACATTGGTTAATTAAGTAAATCTCCTCTTAGTTTTCTAAATTTATTTCTAGCTTCAACCAAATAAATACTAGAAGGATGCTCAAAGATAATTTTTTGATAGTATTCTTTGGCTTTTTCAGCATCTTTTATGTGAAAATTATACAGTTCTGCCATCATAAAATACACATCGTCTGTTAAAAAACCTTGATTATCTGCAGCAATAATTTTTGCTAAACTTAAAATAGCTTCATTATATTTTTCTTGTTTGATGAATAGTTTTGCTTGTAAAAACAATACATCATCGTAAATAACTTCTCCAGGAACTAGCCCATTTATAAGAATTTCTTTTGATGAAAATAGATTTGAAATTTCTAATAAAGCTTCCTCATTTTTATTTTGA
>CAXBAC010000177.1:0-5554 GCA_963973485.1 uncultured Polaribacter sp.
TCGTTCTATTCGTTAAATTGGACAGTTAGGGTTTTTCGATCAAAATGTTACTCCAGATGTAATTCCAGATTATAACAATAAAACTACAGACATCAATTTTAACGTTGTAGAAAAAGGGGGTAGCCAAATAGAATTACAAGGTGGTTATGGAGGTGGATCTTTTATTGGTACATTAGGTTTATCTTTCAATAACTTTTCTATAAAAAATATCTTTAAAAAAGAAGCTTATACTCCACTTCCAATGGGAGATGGTCAAAGCTTATCTTTACGTTTACAATCTAGTAGAACATTTAATACGTACAGTTTTTCTTTTACAGAACCATGGTTAGGTGGTAGAAAACCAAAATCATTATCTTTTTCTATTTATTCATCAAATCAGTTTCAATTAAACCCACAAACTTTTGATGTAGATAGAGATCGTAGTTTAGGTATTGTTGGAGCCTCTGTAGGTTTAGGGCAACGTTTAAAATGGCCAGACGACTTTTTTCAACTATCGCAAACTATAAGTTACCAAAGCTTTAATTTAGATAACTATGGGTTTAGAGTAGGTTCTGATATTTTAAACAATGGTACGTTAAACAACTTGTCATACAGCGCAACAATTTCAAGAAACTCTGCAGGGCCAAGTTTAATTTTTCCTACATATGGATCTGAATTTTCATTTGGAGTGAAAGCAACGTTTCCTTATTCTCTAGTAAACAATAAAGATTATTCTATAGAAAGTGGTTTATCTGAAGCAGAAACTAGTGCACAAATTGCTGAAAAATACAAATGGTTAGAATACTATAAATTAAGCGCTAAAGGAAAATGGTACACTGCCTTTACAGATAAATTGGTATTAATGACCAATGCAGAAATGGGTTTCTTAGGTTTTTACAATTCAGAAGTAGGTTTATCACCTTTTGAAAGATATTTTGTGGGTGGAGATGGTATTGCTGTATTTCAATTAGATGGTAGAGAGGTTGTAGGTTTAAGAGGATATGAAAACAATCAGTTATCACCTTTAGAAGGAGGATCAATCTATAATAAATTTCAGTTAGAATTAAGATATTCTATTACAGATGCGCCTTCTGCTTCTATTTATACTTTAGGTTTTTTAGAAGCTGGTAATTCTTATGACAATTTTCAAACATTTAATCCGTTTGAATTAAAACGCTCTGCTGGTGTTGGTATTAGAATATTTATGCCTGCATTTGGTTTATTAGGTATAGACTTTGCACATGGTTTTGATGCACTGCCAGGTTTTAACGAAAAATCTGGATGGCAGACACATTTTATCATTGGAAGACAATTCTAAGAAAACTGTACATTTGTAATGTCCAAAGTTTTTTTGGCACGGTTTTTTCTAAATACATTATACAAATGAAAAAAATATTTTTATTCGTCGTTCTTTTATTTACTGTTTCCTCTTCATGGTCGCAAAGAAATCAAAATATTGCTTATATGGATATGGAGTATATTCTAGAAAATGTTCCAGAATATCTTAAAGCACAAAACACTTTAGACGCTAAAGTTGCAAAGTGGAGAAAAAAGTTAGATGATCAAGCAAGACACATAGAAGTATTAAAATCTGATTTAGCAAATGAAAAAGCCATATTAACAAAAGATATTATTGAAGAAAAAGAAGAAGAAATTTCTATAAAACAAGAAGAATTAAGAAGATTAGAAGCGATTTATTTTGGACCCAATGGAGATTTGTTTTTAATTAGAAAACAACTCGTAAAACCTATACAAGACCAAGTGTACAATGCTGTACAAAGCATCGCTAAGCGAAAAAACTATGATTTTGTATTTGAAAAATCTAGTGACTTAGTCATGTTATATTCCAATAAAAAATACGATATTAGCGAACTTGTTTTAGCAACCATAGACAGAACTCGTTTGGCAGCACAAAAACAAGAAGAAAGAAATAAGAAAAAAGCTGGTCCTAATAAAGAGTTAACAGAAGTTCAAAAAGAAAAACTAGAAGACAAAAAAGAACTGCAAAATAAAAAGCTTGAAGCAGTAGCTAAAAAAATTGCAGAACAGGAAGCTAAAAAGAAAGAAATTGCAGAGAAAAGAAAAGCTTTACTAAAACAAAGAGCCGAAAAAAGAGAATTATTAAGAAAGAAAAAAGAAGCTGCTAGAAAAAAGAAAGCAGAAGAAAAAAAAGAAAAGGAAAAGAAAAAAGAAGATAATTAATAACAAAAGCCAAGAATAATAATTAAATTAAAACAAGAATGAAAAATTTAAAAACGTTACTATTAATTGCTGTATTTACTTTAGGAGTGGGTGGTGTTGCAAATGCACAAAAGATGGGTCATATAGACTTTGAAAAATTAGTAGCTGAAATGCCTGCAACTAAGAAATTAAAGTTAGATATCGAAAAATTAGGTAAAACATATCAAGATGAAGTTGAAGATATGGCTAAGAAATTAGATGCTAAAATGAAAAAATACACGCAAGAACAAAACACGCAAACTAAAGAAATTAACGAAATTAGAGCGAAAGAAGTTCAGCAAGAAAACCAAAGATATGAGCAGTTAAGACAAACAGCTTATCAAGACATGCAACAAAAGCAAGCAGAAGGTTTAAAACCTATTGTAGAAAAAGCTCAAAAAGCAATAGAAGAAGTTGCAGCAGCTAAAGGTATTGTTTATGTTTTAGATGCATCTATGGGTAAAGGTCTTTTAGTTAAAAAAGGAGAAGACTTGTACAATGCTGTTAAAGCGAAATTAGGGTTCTAAAAACAAACCACTAAATACATTAAAAAAACCTACTTTTTCAAGTAGGTTTTTTTATTTTTACACAACTATGAGTGCAACAAATTTTCCTATTGGTGTTTTTGATTCTGGTATTGGAGGCACATCCATTTGGAAAGAAATTACATCGCTTTTACCCTTTGAAAACACCCTTTATTTATCCGACAGTAAAAACGCACCTTATGGTGATAAACCTGCTGATGAAATTAGAGCATTAGCTGTTAAGAATACCGAGTTTCTATTAAAACAAAACTGCAAACTAATAGTAGTTGCATGTAATACAGCTACTACAAATGCAATCGATTATTTAAGAGCTAATTACTCAGTACCTTTTATAGGTATAGAACCCGCTATAAAACCAGCTGCACTTAAAACCAAAACCAATAAAATTGGTATTTTAGCTACCAAAGGTACTTTAAATAGTAGCTTGTTTGAAAAAACATCGCGTAAAATAGATCAAAATATTATAGTTAAGGAAACCATTGGAACTGGTTTGGTAGAACTTATAGAAGCAGGCAAAATAGATTCTGCTGAAATGCATGCACTCCTCTACTCCTATATTACACCTTTATTAGAGGAACAAATAGATTGCTTGGTTTTAGGTTGTACTCATTATCCGTATTTGATTCCGAAAATTCGAGAAATTGCTGGTAACACATTACAAATAATAGATTCTGGACAAGCTGTAGCAAAGCAAACAAAAGCTATTTTAAAAAAGTTTAGTTTAGCTAACTGCAATTTTGAAGAAGGCAAACATCAATTCTATATCAACAAAAACAAAAAGGTTTTAACGAAAATTTTAGGAGACAACCCTAACATTTTAGTTGATGAAAAAATATTCTAAAACCCGCCAAAAGCAGCATTAATATTTGGGCAAGCTGCAGCTCTTGGTTCACTTGTCCATAAATTTATACCTACAGATACTTGGTGAAAACCTGAATTGGTTAAAACCGTTTCATTCATTTGATTAGTATACGTATACGAAAATAAAAAGTTTTGATAATTAATACCTATAATTGGCGATATAAATTGTGCGTTTTCTATAGCATCAGCATCAAAACCTCTTCTATAAGAAAGTGCAGCCCAGAATTGCGTTTGAGAAAATCTTTTGTAGGCTTTTAAATTAAAATCTGCAATTCTTTGCCCAGTACCTTCTCTAAATTGCAACATAATTGATGGCTCGAATTGTACAAATAAATCTTCCCCAAAATAATATCCTGCAGAAAAAATATAATTTCTTAAATCTAAAGGTTCTTGAACATTTAAATTATTTTTTGCGGTAAGCAACAAGTTTTTAACGGTAAAGTAAGAAGAGAAACCACCTAAATGATAGGCAACTCCAAAATCTGCATTATAATAACTAGTACTTTCTACAATTGCAGCAACAGCATCATCTCCTGTAAACGTTCTTTGGTCTGATTGATTTTGTACAAATGTAAATGCCAAACCAAATGACAATTGATTAAACAACTTACCATTACTCATTGGCAAATGATATGCATAACTAGCTTGAACTCCTTTTTGAGAATGAAATCCGTTTTTATCATTAAATAAAATTAAACCATAACCTGCATTAGAATACTCACCAAACTTAGTATGAAAACTTAACGTTTGTAAAGATGGTGCATTTGGTATACCTGCCCATTGTTGTCTTGCTGTTAATCGTAATTTACTAGAATTACCAATACCTGCAGCAGAAGGATGCACTAAATAAACGTTATCTGACAGATAATCTTGATAAATAGGTAAGGTTTCTTGTGAGTTGCTCTGTAAGGAGTATGTAAAAACAAACAATAAGAGAAACCTGGTATGGAGTAACTTCATTAAAAGTTAAATTAATTTTTTGAATTTCAAATATATCATTTTATAAATAATAATTTCTTTTCGCATAAAAGTTTAACATTAAATAAAACATTAAAAAATCAATTTTATTACTCTTTATTTGGTTAAAATTTAAACGTGAGTTACAAAGTATCAAAAATATGATATTGTTATGGAAAAACTTATTTTATTAGTTCATTAACCATCGAGATCAACAACATTATTTGTTTTGTAACTGATTTATAAATAATTAATAGTTTAAGTTAATTGTTAAACACTTACAAGGCAATAAAAAAATCATAAATGCAAAATCTTTACAAATAAGTTTATGACTTTTCTTTTGGTTGATACATTACTATAATTTGGATGATTATTGCTAAAAAAACGAGAATGTAGATCTCAATTTGGGTAAATAACTCTACAGTGTCAATTGCTCTTTTACTAATAGACATCTGTTTATTACCTTCATTAAGCTGAATTTTAGACAAGTTGCTAAGATTTATTTTTAAATTATCTAAACGATTATTAACTAATCTTGAATTACTAAAGTTGGTTTTTAAAAATTGATTTTCTATGATTAATAATTGCTCGAAATTAGCTTTTAAGTCATTAAAAACATCATCCTCTTCTAAAGTTAGTTTTGTTTCTTCAAAGTTAGAAATTAAAGATGCTAACTTCTTGTTTACTTCTATATTCTCACTTTTAAAAAAACTAGAATCTAAAGTTACAACTGCAAGTTCTTTTTCTTGAACAGATTTTAGCATTTCAAAAATTAAATCGTTGGCAATTAACCTATCTTCATAAATAGTCACCACAGAATCTCTAACTCTTACAAAGTTATTTTTATCAATTAAATTTGTTGCAATTATTAAAACGAATACCATTAAAATACCTAGTATCCATTTCAATTTATTGTAAAAAGTCATATTCTTTATTTTTTGGTGATTTAAAAGAACTAAAATACAAAAATCGTTAAATAAAAAAGTAAATCT
>CAXBAC010000178.1:0-5549 GCA_963973485.1 uncultured Polaribacter sp.
TTTGCTGGTACTGATAACCCTGCATTGCTTCTGTTTTTACTTTCTATAATTTTTCTAAAATCAGTTACAGTTAACTTTCCTAAACCAACATCTACTAATGTACCAACAATTGCTCTAACCATATTTCTTAAAAAACGATTTGCAGAAATAGTAAAAGTTAATTCGTTGCCTTTTTGCTCCCAAAAAGCTTCTGTAACATTACAATTAAAAGTATATACCTCTGTTTTCACTTTAGAAAATGTCTGAAAATTTTCATATTCTAAAAGCAATTTTGCAGCTTCATTCATAATATTAATATCTAAGTTTTGTGAATGAATTTGCCACGAAAAATCGAGTAAAAAAGGGTTTCTACCCAACCAAACTTTATATTCATAACTTCTAGAAACAGCATCAAATCTAGCATGCTTTTCTGCATCAACTTCAAAAACTCTGTAAACTACAATGTCTTGAGGTAAAATAGAGTTTAGTTTAAAGACTAAATCGCCTTTTACTATTTTATCTACATCAAAATGCGCAAACATTTGTGATGCATGCACTCCTGTATCTGTTCGTCCAGCACCAACAACTTGAATTTCTTGTTGATAAAGCGTACTTAATGCACTATTTATTTTTTCTTGTACAGAAATTACATCTGGTTGAATTTGCCAGCCATGATAATTTTTCCCATTGTAAGAAAGCTCTATAAAATATCTCAAAAATGTATGCTTTTTGCGGTTGTCAAAATTACGGAATTTATTTTGTTATCCTTACTTTTGAAGTTTATTGACTCCTTAAATTTTTCTTAAGATTACTTTGCATGAAAAAGATTTTACTTTTATCTGACACACATAGTTATATAGACGATCAAATTCTGAAATTTGTACAGCAAGCAGATGAAGTTTGGCATGCAGGAGATATTGGAGACCTAAGTGTAACTGACGCTATAAAAAAAATAAAGCCTTTGAGGGCCGTTTTTGGCAATATAGATGATAAAGATGCCAGAACCGAATTTCCTTTAGATGCAAAATTTACTGTTGAAAAAGTTTCTGTTTGGATGACACATATTGGTGGTTACCCAAATAAGTATAATCAAAGAATTCGAGAGAATATCAA
Organism: uncultured Polaribacter sp.; assembly: GCA_963973485.1. Taxonomy (GTDB): domain Bacteria; phylum Bacteroidota; class Bacteroidia; order Flavobacteriales; family Flavobacteriaceae; genus Polaribacter. The sequence continues at coordinate 1,093 of CAXBAC010000178.1, forward strand.
GAAAAATCCTCCCAAAATATTTATTGCTGGGCATTCTCACATCTTAAAAGTGGTGTATGATAAAAAACTAAACTTATTACATTTAAATCCTGGAGCTGCAGGAAATCATGGCTTTCATAAAGTGAGAACCATGTTAAGGTTTGATTTAGATAATGGTGATATAAAAAATATGGAAATTATTGAATTAGCTAAACGTGGCTAGGTTTTTCTTTAGGTACAATTGGTAATTTAATAGAAATTTTAGTTCCGTTGTTTAAAGATGAATCTATTAAAAAATCTCCTTTCATCATCTGGATTCTAGCATCAATTTGATTAATTCCTAAACCATCTTTCTGGCTAATTTTAGTTTTATCGAAACCTAAGCCATCATCAGAAATTTCTATGAAAAGATTGTTATCAATTTCATGAAGTTTTATAAAAGCATTTTTAGCTTTACTATGTTTTAAAATATTATTGATGAATTCATGAATAATGTTATATACCTTAATTTCAAAATTTTGATGATATCTCTTAATGTTTTTAATATCTGTATCTATTTGTAATTCTGAATTAGAAAATTTTTCTGCAACATCTTTTACAGCATAATTTAAACCAAACTTTAATAATACTGATGATACTAAATTGTGAGATAAATCTCTAATTTTATGAGATGCTTCTTGAATAATTTCTTGAGTTTTATGAACTTCTAAAGGCGTGCTACCATTAAATTGTTTTTTGGTGGCTTGCAAATGAAGATTTGCAGAAGACAATAACGCACTTACACTATCGTGTAAGGTTTCTGCTATTTGTTTACGTTCAGATTCTTTACCATCTATGGTAGCATTAAGAATTCGAACTTGGGTTTCTGATTTTAGTTGGTCTATTTTTTTATTTTGTAGTAATTCTGTTTGGGCTAGCTCTAGCTCTAAATTTTGTTCTTTAAGTTTTTTTACGCGTATTATATAAGCTAAACATAAAATTACCAATAATGCAACAATACCAATTGCCCAAAAAACTCTTTGCTCTTTTAATCGTTTTACTTCTTCTTGCTCTAAGAACAAATCCCTTTTTGATTCAAAGTTATATTCTTGCGTTACTTTTTCAACAATTCTATTATATTCTTTTAACCTTAAAGTTCCTTGTATTTCATAAGACTTTTCCTGAAAGTCATAAGCTTCAAATTCTTCCAACTTCCTCATAGCCCATGCTAAATTAGAGTACAAGCTTGCTTTAGTATTATACGTATTTGGATTATCATCATTTTTTATCAACTCTAAAGCATTTGCATATATTTCTTTTGATTTTTCATAGTTTTCCTGTGATAAATATATGTTTCCTAAGTTATTTAAGGCTTTAGCCTCACTTAATTTATTATTGTTATCTTTATGTATAGCAATAGCTTTTAAAACATAATACTCTGCGTTTGCAAATGCTGAATCTTGCTCATAAATACCAGAAAGATTGGTAAATACTTTCGCTTTAATATTGTCAATTTTGTTATTTAAATTTGGAATTTTTTCTACTTCTTCAAAGTAAATCTTAGCGCTATCTAAATAATTATTTTTTCTTTTTCTTACTTTAATGCTATCCAAGTAATCTAAGTCTTCACTTATAATAATAGAACGTGATAATTTAAAATAAGATCCTCCTATTTTTAAAAATGTATCTGCTAAATCAAAGTCACCTATACTTGAATTATTTTTATCAAGATTTAGCAAACGAAGAATCTCTAAAGAGTTTTTATAATTCTCTAATGCCCTACTATATTCATTTGTTTTTTCATAAATTTCGCCAACTATTTTGGAATATTTATATGCCCAAACATGATTCTTTTCTTGTGTATATTTGTCTCGAAATTTAAGTGCTTTTTTTAATGCAACATTATAATCCTCTTCTTTAAAGCTTCCTAATATACTATCATATGTTAATTGATTTATTGAGTCATTTTGATATGAAAACACTAAAGAGGGCTTAATAAATAAGTCCTCTTTAGTATTAATTTTATTGTATGATTTAGTTGTTTGAATATTATACAAACAAATAAAAAGAAAGGCGTAAAATATCTTTTTCAAGCAATTTAATTAATCGTTAAAAGTATCAATAATAATAATTGGTTTTCTTATAGTTGCCAAATCTTCACTTTTAGCAGAGGAATTATTTAAATGATTTACAAAATCAAGTTTTAAAGCTAAACCTTCTTCTCTTTCTAAAGTCCTAGAAAAACTTTTTTCAGAACCTGAACCATTTTCTAAATGTACTTCATAAGTTTTAATAGATTCATTATATACAAAAGAAACATCGGTATTATTTTTTACGCTAAAATCTAAAGCATAAGTTCCATCCTCATTACTTTCTATACTATAAGACTTAAGCTTTGTAGAGTTGTTATTTTTTTTCAGAAAAGAAATATTGTCATCCTTTATAGAAATAGACTGTCCTTTATTAATTTCAGTATCAATGAATGATACTTTTAAATTATCATCATTAATAAGTAAATCATCAGACATACTCTTTTTAGAAGATTCATTTGTAGAAGATAAGTAATATTTACTTGTGTTATCAGTTGCATCTAAAACGTTATCAACTTTAGTGTTTTCAGATAAGTTAATATCTAATGAGTATGCACCTGTTGCATCTCTCTTAATTTTATAAGTTTTTAATGCTCCTTCATTTGGGTTGTTCATTAGGTTCGTTTCTTCATTAGAACAAGAAGAAAATGCAAATACTGTTGTTAAAGCTAAAGCAATTAGTTTAATAGATTTCATGGTTTTAAAATTTTAAATTGGGTTATTAAATTAAAAGTAGGTTTTGCAATGCACACTATAAATTCTAGTATTGGGGAATAAAAATAGTTCTTTTAGGGATTAACCATGAAAATAGTTAAAGTTCTACATAAATTCTGTTTTGGGGGAATCTATACTATTTTATTTTTTACGGCATACATTGCTAGACCTACTGCATTTTTTACGTTTAATTTTTTAATTAATTTTTTTCTGTGAGTTTCAATTGTATTTACACTTAAATGCAACTCATCTGCTATTTGTATTGAATTATATTCTTTTGTAATTAACCTTAAAACTTCCACTTCTCTTTCTGTTAAGTTTTCTAATAAAAAACTATTTGGCAAATCTCCTTGTGGTGTTTCTTTTTTTGAAAGAGACTGCAAAAGCACTCTTTGAATATCATCACTAAAATACTGCTCACCATTTGCTACTGCTTTAATGGCTTGTACAATATGCTCTCCTGCATTGTTTTTTGTGATGTATCCTTGGCAACCTAACTTTAACATTTCTTGCACAATTTTTACATCATCGTAGCTAGAAAGAATAATAACTTTTTGATTGATTTTATTTTCGTTAAAATACCTTAAAACTTCAAATCCATCTAAAATTGGCATTGTAATATCTAATATTAAAACGTCTACATTGTTTTTTTTATTAGAGAACCAATTTGTTACTTCTTCTCCTGTCAAAGAATATCCTTTAATTGCAATATCTTTATCAGTATTTATTACAGCTACAATCCCTTCAATTAATATTTTATGATCGTCAGCTACGTGAACGTATATTTTTTTTTTCATTCTTACATTCCAAATTTAAACTAGTTTATATAATCTCACAATCCCTGTTTTTGGTGAAATTTTAACTTCACGGTTTTCGGTGATACCCCTCACGGTTTTCGGTGAGGGCAAAACCACAAAACCTTAATTTACAGTATTTTAAATATATCTTTTTTCATATAAAACAAATGATTTTAAGATTTTTTTTAAACGCAAAAAACCGAGAAATGACTCTCGGTTTTTTTCGCACTAAATATACTAATTGTTAGTTTTATCGTAATCTATCCACAGATTTTACAAGATTTTCATCCTTTTTAATAGCTTTATTTGCCAAAACAATAAGCAAAATAACTAAAATCGGTAAGAACATCCCAATACCTTTCTCAGAAACTGATGTTTCTCCAGATAACGTTAGTGATAAATAAACCAATAATCCTAATAAAAAAAGATTTATCAAAATTATAATACGCCCAATTACAAATTGCAATTTTCTATTATTGAATAAAAAAATTGCGATTAAAGATAGAATTGAAGACGCAATGAACATAAAAGGAATTACCTTAAAAGTAATTGCCTCTCTTGAAAACAAATCTACAACAAATATTTTTTCTTTAATTGTATTCCATAAATTAAATACAAAAATTAATCCCCCAGAAATTACAGAGGCAAGAAATAAATATATGGTTTGTATTCTTTGAATCATTGTTATTTTTTATGAGTACAAAAATAGAATTTCTTTTTAAAAAAAGAACATCAAGAGGATATCTCAAAACATTTATATTGTCTTGAATATTCTGTTTCCCCTTATCCTGGGGTCTATGGAGAACAGCCTTTATTATGGATTCTTAAATCACAAATAATTAAAAATGCATTAATCAAACGAGATAATATAGCACAGCAAAGAGCTATGGATAAGGCT
>CAXBAC010000179.1:0-5514 GCA_963973485.1 uncultured Polaribacter sp.
TATAGGTCAAGTTGCGTACAAGCATTTATTAAAAACAACACCCCAATTAGAAAAAGCACCAAAACATACTATTTTCGGACTCTTTTTTATGGGGGCATTTCTAGTAGCATCAATAGCCTATTTTATTTTTGGTGATACAGAAATGATGCCAACTGCATCAATTCAATGGAGTGTGCTAATTTACCTAGGAGCTGTAGCTTCTGGGTTAGGTTATTTTTTATGGAACAAAGGTGTTACTAAAGTAAACACTGGTGCTTTAGCTATTATGAATAATGCATTAGTGCCTTTAGGCTTATTGGTAAACCTTGTAATATGGAATAAAGACGCAGATCTTGTAAAGATTCTAATTGGTGGGAGCATTATTTTTGCTTCTCTTGCAATTAACGAATATGTAACAAAGCAATCTAGCTAAAGACGTTTTTATTTTTTATACTTATGCAGTATTGCTAATGGTATGTGGCAATACGAATGGTCATTAGGGTGTAAAGTTAATCGATCTTGATGTTCTGCATCACTGGGTATAAAATTAGTTAACGGCAACACCTCAATCGCTATTTTTTGTGTGGTTTTATTTTTGAGATTTAACTCTTGTTCTAATTTAGTGATACAATCTTTTGCCCTTAAAAGCATCTCTTTATGAGTACTGTAAATTCCAGTGCGATATTTCTTTCCTACATCATTTCCTTGTTGATTAATGCTATAAGGATCAATAATTTCTAACAAATAATGAATCAAATCTTCAATGGAAATCACTTTAGAATCATAAGTTGTTTTTACGCATTCTGCATAACCATCATAAGCTGTTTTTGTTGATTTGGTAGTGCCATTAGCTCTACCAGCTTCTGTTTCAAGTACGCCAGGTAAATGCTTTAAGAATTCTTGTACTCCCCAAAGACAGCCGCCTGCAATATATATTGTTCTCATTAATCGTATGTATTCAAATAATTGTTTTGTTAACGCCCATTTATGTAGCCAATGTTGCTGTATGAGGTTTGTTTAGTGTTTCAATATCTAAATTAGTAAATAAAAACCGAATAGAAAGCCAGTAGTAATTTTTATAAACGAGTTAAAATCAACAATAAATGGTGTGCATAATTAAAAATTATTTAATACCAAAAAGCTTAACTATTCTAATTTTTTAAGAGCGTCTATAGCACTCGTGTTTTTTGGGTTTAATGCTAAAGATTTTTTATAAGCTGTAATGCCTTCTTTAGTTCTTCCTAGTTCTACTAAACATTCTCCATAGCTATCATAAGTGTTCCATGCATTTGGGTAGAATTCTATATTGAGTTTAAAAATTTTCAGTGCATCTGCTGCATTTTTTTTAGTTGTTAAGTAGTGATATCCTAAACGATTGATGGTTTCTTCTGCTAAATAAAAATCTTGACCCATAGGGTTTTTTGTTTTGCAATAGGCTATTATGTCATCTATAGATTTATTATTGTTCACTAATTTTAATAACGCATTAGTTTGATAGGTTTTATAATTATAGTTAATTCTTTTTTTATTGTAATCGAATGTGGATTGTATACTTCCATCTTCATAGTAGGTTTTAGTTTCATTTATAAGTTTTCCAGCTTTGTAATATTCAGTCCGATATAATTTGCCACTATCATAATACGATTTTACAACGCCATCTTTATAGCCATTTTCGATAGTAGCTTCGTAAATAATAACTCCTGCTGCATTAGCTCTTTTAATGTAACCTTGGCCTTTTTTTAGTTTGCTAATTTTTAGTTTTTTACCATTAATATCTACTTGCTCTAATAGCGTCATAGCTTTCCCATTTTCATAGGCTATGTTAATATGTCTTTTTCCATTTAACTTAAAATAGAAGGCTCGCTGTCCATATAATTTACCATCTGTACCTATATGCTCCCAGCGTTGTAAGTATCCGTTTTCGTGATAATATTTTTGAGCCCCTTGTTTTTTTCCTTTTACATAATTTTCTTCATATTCTTTTATTCCGTCATAAAAGTAACCAGTTCTAATACCTTCAATAAAACTACGTTTTTTAGGGTCGTAACTTGGGGTGTTGTTATAGTTGTAAATGGTGCTTATTTTTCCATTATCGTAATAATATATCCATTTTCCTTTCATTTTATCATTTTCATAATTTCCCTTAACACTTAATTTCCCTTTATTAAAAGATTTATAAAGCCCATTTTTTTTGCCATTGGCATACATATAAATAGCTGTTAATTTTCCTTTTTCATTAAAACGTTTCTCTTCTCCGTTTTTCTTGTTTCCTTTATAAATATTAGTTTGATTACGATATCTACTACCATTTTTTGTGATTTTAAACCATTCATAAAATCCTTCTAAATTACCATTTACTATGGTTCCAGATTTAATTAAAATACCTTGTTTGTTGTAACCTTTTATAGGGCCATTTCTAACTCCGTTAACATAGTTATACTCCCATTTTTTTTCACCACTATCATAATAGGAGATTTTTATTCCACTTCTACCTCTTATATCCTTGAAATCACCATTCTTGTCAATTTTATCACTTACTTCAATATCTACAATTATCGATGAAATTTCGTCTATTCTACTATCATTAGGTTCAGCTTTTTCTAAAAACAAAGTGAGTAATTTTTTTGCTTTGTTAACATTAATATCGCTATTGTAATGTGCTTTGGCCTCTAAATAGATAATCTGAGCGTTTGTATCGCCTCCTAGTTGTTCTTTTGCTTTGTCTAGTAGTTTAAATACTTTTGTGTAATTTTTTTTACTATACTCTTGTTGAGCTTTTTTAAAAAAAGCTTTTGCAAGTGTTAGGTTTTGTGCTCTAGTTGAGGTGCTAATAATAAGCGCTGTGATAAAAAATATAGATTTAATATTCATCTTAGTTAAAGGTTTTAGTACAATGAGCTATTTTTGATTTTAGTAGAATCTGTTTTTTTACTACCACTTCCCCAATAATCTATCTTTTTTTTAGGTATAGAATCTTTGGTTTTAAAGTAGTCTATTTTAGATTTTTTAGTCGTTTTCTTTGTCTTAAAATAATCTATTTTTTTTGTCTCTTTTCGTTTTATGGCTTTTCCAGTCCAATAATCTACATGGTTAGAATCTACTATTTTATCATTTAAAAAGATAATATTGTTGTTTTTTGAGGGTACCGCAGATGAAAATTCATGTTTATATACTACAGTATTCATGGTTTTAGTTAAACTATTTATAATTTTATCTACAGAGGTCTCAGCATTTAAAAAGGTAATATCATAATTAGATTGGTCAATCGTAATATGGTTGTTTACTATGTTTCGTTTGATGTCTTCATAGTAGGGGTAAGAACCATCTGAAAAAGGGAAAACAGCCATAACTGGAGAAAAATAAACGGTGGCCTGCTCCATGTTAAGTTTAATTTTCATGTCTGGGTATCTTGCATAATCGTAATAACGATCATACCCTTTTTTTGTGTAAGCATAAATAATATAAATAGGTTCAAAAGAAGCACCGTTTAAATTGTAGGTAGGGGTGTTTTGTTTTTCAATGAAGAATGCTTTTCTTTTATTAACAATATCTTGCATTTCTTTTATGTAGCGATCTGCTTGATTGTAAAAATATTGTTTTCGTTTTTTTTCATCTTCAATTCTTTGGTTTTTTAATGCAATGGCACGTGCTCTGGCTTCGCGTTGTTTTTGTTTTCTGTCTATCATTGAGCTGAATAGTGATGAAAGCTGGTCTGCAGCTTTATCAATCTGTGAAAAACTTTGCTGATAAAACGTATTATTTCGAGCCATAGTTTTAGATACATTATACGACGTTGGTGGTGTATAATTGTACGATGTCTTTGCTTTTGAACTTGATGTTACAGCCGATACTTTTGATGTATTTTTTTTTGTACTCGTACTCGTAAGTACAATACCTTTTGCACTAGATTGATTTTCTTTTTTAATCTTTTCTTTAGCTTCTTTTTCTTTTGTAGCTATTTTTTCTTTTAAATTTTTTATAGAAATTTTAGTAATTGTTTTTTCTCTTGCATTGGGTACTATTTGTAATGCTTTTTTTAGAATCTGTAGTTTATCATATAGGTCTGCTGTATTACCAGCTGTAAACATTAAACTATTGTATTTTTTTGTGTTAAGTTTCTTTTTTTCAAAAGCTTCTATTTTAGATGATAGCAGCATGTTCATACCATATTCAGCATTTTCGAAAGTAACAGAAAATTTATCTAAATTTTTAGTGTATTCAGTATTTTTAGAAGCTATGGTAACAGTTTCTCCAAAACATCCTAAATCATATTTATCTAAAACATAAGAGAGTGTTTTAGTAGTAACTGGTGCATAGTTAAATCGAAATGCAGCATCTACTTTTGTAAGAGACATTTTGTATTTGTCAAAGTTTGGTATGTCTAAGCTATTGGCAGTGTAGGTTTTGTTGTTGTATTTTACCTTAGTTAACTTTAAATCTTTATAGCCAAATGCCATAATAGCATCTCCATAGCAGTTGCCAAATGCATAAACCATGGTAACAGTTCCTATAAACCCATTTTTATCACCAGGGTTTAGATTCACTACCTGTGTAAAGGTTTTTGTACGATCTGCCTGAGAAAAACAAAGTGTAACCTGGATAATAAATACTAAAAGTAGGAACTTTAGTTTCATAACTAAAATGTTTAATTACTAAACAATATACCTAAATAGTAATTTGTATTTATACAATACTCGATACAATATGTAGTAACTTGTTTATATATAGTTTGTTGCGAGGGACTATTGTAAAGTTAGTAAATAAAAACTGAATAGAAAATATAGTAGGTTTTTGCAAACGCAACGTAAACATGTAAACTTTTACAAAGCCAGGTTATCGCCAATTGTATTTATGTGGTGCAAACTTCAGGTGTTTTTTAAGTTATCAGGATTTATCGTTTTCTTTTGTTATATTTTTTTTAGTAAGTGTGGTTCCAATACCTGCTCCAATAGCGATTCCAACCCCAAGCCATAATCCTAGATTGTTCGTAACAACTCCTACAGCAGTACCAATGCCAATTCCGATTGCAATTCCAGCGCCCAATTTGTTATTTTTTTTCATAAAATGATTATGATTTAATTTTTTTACAGCTATGCTCATCAAGGTACAATGTCAATTTATACATCAATATTATTCATACACTTTTGCAATGAATTGTTCTAAAAACGAAATGAACGTTCTTGCCTTTTCATTCTAACATCCATAACAATTCCAATTCCAATTAATACTAAAGCTCCTAAAATTACTGCAACTTTAGTATTGTAATCTACGTTTCTTTGAACCGAAAAACCAATAGCAAATGAAAGAGCAAAACTTACAGCCCAAGTAGTGTAGTAGTTTATTGGTACAAAACGTAATTTAGTTTTTAAATATTTTTTAAATTCCTTTAATTTACTTGTGTACATTTCATTACTAAAAGAGGGTATTTTTTCAAGTTCTAAATAATGGAGATAGCTTTCAATTCCTTCTCTTTGTTCAGTACTTAAATTTTTTTCTTTAAGTTTTTGTAAAATACGTATAAAACTTTCAAAAGTT
>CAXBAC010000180.1:0-5499 GCA_963973485.1 uncultured Polaribacter sp.
ATGGTTTTGAGAGGTTATTTCTCCTTTACCTGTTAGAAGATTTTTAACAGGATGATTTATTCCTCTATGACCATTATGCATTTTATAAGTAGAAATACCGTTTGCTAACGCAATAATTTGATGACCAAGACAAATACCAAATAATGGTAAATTTCTTTTGATAATTTCTTTGGCAAGCTTTATTGCATCTGTTAATGGTTCTGGATCTCCAGGACCATTTGAAATAAAATATCCATTAGGATTAAATGATGCCAAATCTTCAAAAGAGGCATTGTATGGAAATACTTTAATATATGCACCTCTTTTTGCAAGATTTCTTAAAATATTTTTTTTGATTCCAATATCTAGAGCAGAAATTTTAATATGAGCATTTTCATCACCAACAAAATAAGGTTCTTTTGTAGAAACTTTAGAAGCTAATTCTAATCCTTCCATGCTTGGTACTTCTGCTAGTTGCTTTTTTAAAGAATTAATATCATCTACATTTGTTGATATAATAGCATTCATAGCTCCATTATCTCTTATATAAGATACCAGAGCTCGTGTATCAACATCAGAAATGGCTACTAAATTATTTTTAGTAAAATAGTCTTTTAAATTACCATCTGAATCTACTCTAGAATGTGTAAAACTAAAATTTCTACAAATTAATCCAGAGATTTTAATACCATCTGATTCTACTTCTTCATCATTAACACCATAATTACCAATATGTGCATTTGTAGTTACCATTAGTTGACCAAAGTAAGAAGGATCTGTAAAGATTTCTTGATATCCAGTCATTCCAGTATTAAAACAAATTTCTCCTGTAGCTGTTCCTTCAATTCCTACAGATTTACCATAAAATATAGTTCCGTCTGCTAATAATACTAAGGCTTTTTTTCTTGTTTGATATTTCATTTTATTTTCTCTGATAATTTTATTTACTCAATTGAGCAATAGCTTTTACAAAAATACGGATAATAGACTTTTGTTGTGCAAAAGAGTTATTAGATTTTATTGACATTAAAAAAGGGATAAACGTAAACGCTTATCCCTTTCATATGATTTAAAAAATTTTCATTTTTTATGCTTCTGATTTATCTTCAGTTGCAGTTGTTTCTGCTTGAGAAGTTTCTGTTTTTTTAGAACCTCCTCTTCTACTTCTACGAGTAGATTTTTTGGCTTTGTTTCCTTTAGGGTTATAAAGTTCGTTATAATCTACTAACTCAACCATAGCCATAGGAGCGTTATCTCCTTGACGATTTCCTAGTTTAATAATACGAACGTAACCTCCAGGTCTGTCTGCTACTTTTACAGAAATTTCTCTAAACAATTCTGTAACTGCATACTTATCTCTTAATGTAGAGAATACAAGACGTCTGTTGTGAGTTGTATCTGATTTTGATTTTGTAATTAGTGGCTCAACAAAAATTCTTAATGCTTTTGCTTTTGCTACTGTAGTGTTAATACGTTTGTGCTCAATTAAAGAACAAGCCATATTAGCTAACATCGCCTTTCTGTGCGCTGTCTTTCTACCTAAGTGATTGTGTTTTTTTCCGTGTCTCATTGTGACGTTTGTTTATGCTTTCATCTTGCATCTACCCATTTTGAGGAGCAAAATTATGAAAGGTTAATCTCTATCTAATTTATATTTTGTTAAATCCATTCCGAAACTTAAGCCCTTAACAATAACTAGTTCTTCTAATTCTGTTAAAGATTTTTTACCAAAGTTTCTAAACTTCATTAAATCGCTTTTGTTAAAAGAAACTAAATCTCCTAATGTATCTACTTCTGCAGCTTTTAAACAATTTAAAGCTCTAACAGATAAATCCATATCGATTAATCTAGTTTTTAATAATTGACGCATATGTAATGATTCCTCATCATATGTTTCAGTTTGTGCAATTTCATCTGCCTCTAAAGTGATACGCTCATCTGAGAATAACATAAAGTGGTGGATTAATATTTTTGCAGCTTCAGTTAAAGCATCTTTTGGGTTAATAGAACCATCAGTATCAATATCGAAAACTAATTTTTCATAATCTGTTTTTTGCTCAACACGATAATTTTCTATAGAATACTTTACATTCTTAATTGGAGTGTAAATAGAATCTGTAAAAATAGTACCAATTGGTGCAGTAGCTTTCTTGTTTTCTTCTGCAGGTACAAATCCTCTACCTTTTTCTATAGTGATTTCTGCATTTAATTTTACAGATTTATCCATATTACAAATAACTAAGTCTGGATTTAATACTTGGAAACCAGAAATGAATTTCTGTAAATCTCCAGCAGTAAATTGATCTTGTCCTGAAATAGATAAAGAAACAGTTTCTCTATCAGTTTCGTCTATTTGCTTTTTAAAACGTACTTGTTTTAAGTTTAAGATAATTTCTGTAACATCTTCTACTACACCAGATACTGTAGAAAACTCATGCTCTACACCATCTATTCTTAATGAAGTTATTGCAAAACCTTCTAAAGAAGATAATAAAACTCTTCTTAATGCATTACCTACTGTTAATCCAAAACCTGGCTCTAAAGGTCTAAATTCAAATCTACCAGTAAAATCTGTAGATTCAATCATGATTACTTTATCAGGTTTCTGAAAATTTAAAATTGCCATTTTGTTCTTCGTTTTAATTGTTATTTGGTTGCGCGATTTAAAAGTGTGAAGAAGTACTTATAAATCCTTTGGCCAAATACCAATATGATTAATTTATTACTTAGAATATAATTCTACGATTAATTGCTCTTTGATGTTTTCTGGAATTTGTAATCTTTCTGGTACTTTAACGAAAGTTCCAGTTTTAGTGTCGTTATTCCAAGTTAACCATTCAAATACATTGTTGTTAGAAGCCAATGCATCTTCAATAGCTACTAAAGATTTAGATTTTTCTCTTACTGCAACAACATCACCTTCTTTTAATTGATAAGATGGAATGTTAACGATTTCTCCATTAACAGTAATGTGTCTGTGAGATACTAATTGACGAGCTCCACTTCTAGAGTTAGAAACACCCATTCTATAAACTACATTATCTAAACGAGATTCACATAATTGTAGTAAAATTTCACCAGTAATTCCTTGAGATGCTGAAGCTTTTTTAAATAAGTTACTGAATTGACGCTCTAATATACCATAAGTATATTTCGCTTTTTGCTTCTCCATTAATTGAGTTGCATATTCAGATTTTTTTCCTCTTCTTCTTGCATTTCCATGTTGTCCTGGAGGAAAGTTTCTTTTTTCGAAGTTTTTATCTTCTCCAAAAATTGCTTCACCAAACTTACGAGCAATTTTAGTTTTTGGTCCTGTATATCTTGCCATTTCTTTTGTGTTATAGATAGGGATTATGAATTAAGGCGTTCTCCTTCGATAATCGTATTCCTATCAAGTTAAAATATAATTAATTTGATACTCTATGTTAAGAGGAACTGAAACAAATTCAGCTTAAACTCTTCTTCTTTTAGGTGGACGACATCCATTATGAGGAATAGGTGTAACATCGATGATTTCTGTTACTTCAATACCTGCATTATGAATTGATCTAATTGCAGATTCTCTACCATTACCTGGTCCTTTTACATAAACTTTAACTTTACGTAAACCTGCTTCTTTTGCAACATTTGCACAATCTTCTGCTGCTAATTGAGCTGCATAAGGAGTGTTCTTTTTAGAACCTCTAAAACCCATTTTACCTGCAGATGACCATGAAATTACATCACCTTTTTTGTTTGTTAAAGAAATAATGATGTTATTAAAAGAAGCTGTTACATGTGCTTCACCAATTGCATCAATAATTACTTTACGTTTTTTTGAACTTGCTTTTGCCATAATTTGTTATGTTCAGTTATGTTCTTTTAGTAAATTATACTTTAAAAAAGTACGGCACACTAGAAGTTGATAACTAGTTTAATCTCTAACTTATTTTTTCTTGTTAGCTACTGTTTTTCTCTTACCTTTTCTTGTACGAGAATTGTTTTTAGTTCTTTGACCTCTTAAAGGAAGGCCTAATCTATGACGAATTCCTCTTTGGCAACCAATATCCATCAAACGTTTGATGTTTATTTGAACTTCAGAACGTAATTCACCTTCAATAGTAAATGTACCTACTTGTTCTCTAATTGCTGCGATTTGATCATCTGTCCAGTCTTGAACTTTAATGCTTTCGTCTACTTTTGCATCAGCTAAAATTGCTTTAGCTCTGCTGTTCCCTATACCAAAGATGTAAGTTAAAGCAATAACTCCTCTTTTATTCTTTGGAATATCAATACCTGCTATTCTTGCCATTACCCTTGTCTTTGTTTAAATCTAGGATTTTGTTTATTAATTACGTATAATCTACCTTTTCTGCGAACTATTTTGCAGTCGGCGCTTCTCTTTTTAACTGATGCTCTAACTTTCATCTGTTTTGTTTTTTTTAGTATCTGTAAGTAATTCTTGCTTTCGTTAAATCGTATGGGCTCATTTCTAATTTCACCTTGTCTCCAGGTAAAAGTTTAATATAATGCATACGCATCTTACCAGAAATATGAGCGGTAACAATATGACCGTTTTCTAATTCTACACGAAACATTGCATTAGACAATGCTTCTGTAATGGTTCCATCTTGTTGAATTGCTGATTGTTTAGCCATATTATTTATTCGATTTTCTATTGCTATTTCCTGTTTTCATTAAACCATCATAATGACGATTTAATAAATAGGAATTAATTTGTTGTAATGTATCTATTGCAACACCAACCATAATGATTAATGATGTACCACCATAAAACATTGCCCAACTTTGTTGTACTCCAAACTGAACTACAATTGCTGGTAAAATTGATAATGCTGCTAAAAATAAAGAACCTGGAAAAGTAATTCTTGATAATACAGAATCTAAACGATCTGCAGTATCTTTTCCTGGTCTTATACCTGGTATAAAACCACCACTTCTTTTTAAATCCTCAGCCATTTTATTCGTAGGAATTGTAATAGCTGTGTAGAAAAAACTAAAAATGATAATTAATAATGCAAATATAACATTATACCATAAACCATTTATATCTTGTAGGCTTGAGATTGCTGGGAATCTTTGAGCTAAAGCAACTGGTAAAAACATAATTGCTTGTGCAAAGATAATTGGCATTACTCCTGCTGCATTTAATTTTAAAGGGATATAATCTCTAGAACCTGCAACATTTTGAATATTACCTGCAACCGTTCTTCTTGCATATTGTACAGCTATCTTACGAACCGCTGTAACTAATAAAACAGTTAACAAAATTACAACAAACCAAACAATGATTTCAATTAAAATCATCATTACACCACCTGCACCTGCATTTGTAGTTTTCGCTACAAATTCTTGTAAGAATGCTGCTGGAAAGTTTGCGATAATACCAACAGTAATTAATAATGAAATACCATTACCAACACCTTTGTCTGTAATACGCTCTCCTAACCACATTGCAAATATTGTACCTGCAGTTAAAATGATAATTGATGATACCCAAAAAGTAGCGCCACTTACCAA
>CAXBAC010000181.1:0-5497 GCA_963973485.1 uncultured Polaribacter sp.
GTTTGGTTGATGAAAATCTATACAATCTGTAGATAAACCATGAAATTCAAAAATAGGAGCCATCCAAGCTCTATCACGTTTTGCTAAATAATCATTTACAGTAACCACGTGAACGCCATTACCAGTTAATGCGTTTAAGTAAACAGGTAGTGTAGAAACTAAAGTTTTACCTTCACCAGTCATCATTTCTGCAATTTTACCTTGATGTAAAACAGAACCACCAATTAATTGCACATCATAATGCACCATATCCCAAGTAACAGGTTTACCTGCAGCATCCCAAGAATTTGCCCAATAAGCTTTATCATCTTCTAAAGAAATATGTTCGTGTATTGCAGACAGTTCTCTGTCAAAAGGGGTTGCTGTAACTTCAATTTCTTCGTTATTTACAAAACGTTTAGCTGTTTCTTTAATTACAGCAAACGCTTCTGGCATAATTTCAGCTAAAACATTTTCAGATAATGTGTAAGCTTCATCTTTTAAGCTATCTATTTCTGCATAAATATCTTCTTGCTTGTCTATATCAGCACCTTTAGCTTCTGCTTCTAAACTCGCAATTTTATCGTCTATCGTTTTTGTTGCTGCTGCAATTTTACTTTTAAAACTCGCAGTTTTAGCTCTTAATTCATCGTGAGAAAGTTGTGCAAGTTCTGCTTCAAACTTCTTTACATCATCAACAATTGGTTGTAAAATCTTTAAATCTTTTTCCTGCTTGTCTCCTACAAATAGTTTTATAACGGAATCTAAAATACCCATTTTTGTATATATTTTTATCAGCTAAAAAATAGCTATATTATTTTATTGTAAATCAAGTTGTTATTAACCTGATGAAGATGTTGTTTTCTTGGTTAAAAGAAAACAAAAAAAAAGCCTCTTAAGAGACTTTGTATTTTAATTGCTAGTATTCATCCTCATTCCAAAGATAATCATCTTCTGTGGGATAATCTGGCCAAATTTCTATGATTGAGTCATAAGCATCACCTTCATCTTCTATATCTTGTAAATTTTCTACAACTTCTAGAGGAGCTCCTGTTCTAATTGCGTAATCGATTAACTCATCTTTGGTTGCTGGCCAAGGTGCATCTGCTAAATATGATGCTAATTCTAATGTCCAATACATTTCTTATTGTTTAATTTTGTGCAAAAATAATTTTTTTACTGAATTATGCAAGTCTTTTTAAAGAAATATAATATTAATAAAAAAAGAACTTAGTTATTTTTAGTAGGTATCCACTTAATTTCGGCTACCTGTAAGTCTTTAGACAACTTTCGTGCCAACACAAATAGGTAGTCAGAAAGTCGGTTTAAATACTTTAAAATGTCTGAATTTATGGTTTGTTCATCGTTTAAAGCAACACAAAGACGCTCTGCTCTTCTGCAAACGCATCTTGCTACGTGACAGAATGACACTGCTTGATGACCTCCAGGTAATATAAAGTGCGTCATTTGAGGCAACTCTGTCTCCATTTTATCAATTTCATTTTCTAAAAACTGAATTGATTTGTCATCAATTTTAGGAATATTTAATCGCTCTTGACCAGATTTTAAAGTTTCTTTTTCAGGAGGAGTTGCTAACATTGCACCTAAAGTGAATAATTCATTCTGAATTTTTAATAAAGATTCTTTTACAGAATTATGAATATTTTGATCTTTGATTAATCCTATGTAAGCATTCAATTCATCTACAGTTCCATAGCTGTCTATACGTAAGTTGTATTTTTTTACTCTTGTACCACCAAATAAAGCAGTAGTTCCTTCATCACCAGTTTTTGTATAAATTTTCATGTTTTTTATTTCAAATTCAGTTTAACAAAAATACGAACTTTATGGCCTTTAAATGTTAAACTCTTATTATAAAATGCTCTTTGGCTTGTTCTTTTCTGAAGAATAGTAATCCAAAATAAAAAAGATCGATTGTAACAGTCGCTTCAGCATTTTTAATAAGTTTTTGCCAATTTGAAAAGGTAACTTTACTTTGATGAATATTTTTTATTACAACAAAATAATTACTTTTTGGTTTTATAAATGTTTTGTGATTTAACTGCTGAATAAAAAGTAAGTTGTTATTATTTTTAGATGCTATTGAATCAAAACTAATAGTATCAACATTAAAATATGTAATGATTTTAGAAAGAATTTTTTGTTCTTTTTTAGATAAACTTTTTAATGATTTATAATTATCAATTAAATTCGAAATCTCTGTTTTTCGATACAAACCTTTGGTTACAAATTGATACACAAAAGGTGAATGTACTCCATGTTGATTTGTGGAATAATATAAAAATTTGAAATAAGAAATTATTTTAAAATACATTACTGTGATAAACTTTTTAAGCGGATAAAGTAACGTAAAAAATGATTAAATTCGCTCTAGAAATTTATAAAATTGATGTTCAATGGTCTCAGAAAACGAGTACGCTCCTTATTTTAAGCAATATATAAAACTTGTAGACACAAATAAATCTATAGTTGAAAATTTAAAAGAATCTCAACAAGAATTTAATATTGTTTTAGAGAATATTTCGAAAGAAAAACACAATTTTGCTTATGAAGCAGGAAAATGGACATTAAAAGAGTTGATACAGCATACCATTGATACAGAACGCATTTTTTGTTACAGAGCTTTGTGTTTTGCAAGAAATGATAAAACAGATTTACCTGGATTTGATCAAGATCTTTTTTCTAAAAATGATAATGCCAATAGAAGAGATTTTTCTAATTTGTTAGCAGAAATGAGTGCTGTAAGAGCGGCTTCAATTTTACTTTTTGAGAGTTTTACAGATGAAGCTTTGTTGAGAAAAGGAAAAGCTTCTGGTAAGTTTATGACTGTAAGAGCTTTGGGGTATTTATTTTCTGGGCATCAATTACATCATTTAAACGTGGTTAAAGAAAGATATTTGTAACTTTGTAGTATATACTTTTAAGACATGGAATTACCTAAATTTTTACTAGCAGACAATAGCAATCATCCAGAAGATATTTTTGTATTGCATACAGAGTTTCCAAGATTTATGATAAATCTTAAAGATGACGAAATAGAGTGGTTTGAAGATTTAACAGGAGAAAATGAAGAAGATATTGCTACAGAATTAGCAGATTTAATGGATAAAGCTGGTGAGTTTTATGATGAAGAAATGAAACAATACGAATAAAAAAAGCCCAACTTAGTTACTTAAAACTAATATTGGGCTCCAACTAACCAACCGTTGTTCTATTTTAAATTTACATTAACTTTTACAGGAACTATATATACCTTGTTTTTAATAGTATTTGTAACATTTATTTTTTTATAATTTAATTTTCTTTTTACAAAAGAGTTAAATTCAGTTTTCTCAGATTCTACAGAAACAACTACAATTTCATTATTTTGATTAATCATAAATGAAACATCAATGTTTTCAGATTTTTCAAAGACAATAGGAATTTTACTACCTAACATAGTAACTATTTCTGTTCTTAATTTTTTGGTTTCTTTTGCAGGTTCTTTTTCAGTTGCAGAAAAAGTAGTTGCTAAGCAAATTGTTAAAAGGGTGATGATTGATTTTAAATACTTCATAATAAATTTGTTAAGTTAAACGTATATGAGAAAGACTTTTTAAAACAAAAAATGTTTCACTTAAAAATACAGTTTAGTATTTTCTTAACAGCTTTTAACTCAAATTAAGATTTTTGAGTTTTATAAAAATTATTTAAAAGTGGTTTAGCTTACTTTTTAGCTTTTTCTACTAGCTCAATTTTATCAAGAGAAGTCTTTGTAGTAAATACTCCGTAATTAATTATTACGTTCTTTTTATCGATTTTATCAATAGTTCCAACAGAATTAGAATCTATTATTCGAACTCTATCATTTAGTTTATAAACGTATTCAGATTTTGCTTTTGCAATTTTTGCTTCCTCAATTTTCTTTTCTTTTCTAACTTCAACAACTTTTTCTAAAACTTCTTTTTCTACCTTTTTAATCACCTCTTGCATTTGCTTTTCAACAACTTTTGCTTTTTGTTTTTGAGATTTTGTTTTAGGTTTTGTAGGATTTTTTTTGGCGTGCTTCACTTTTTCATCAGCAACCCACTTGTTAAAACTTGTGTTTAGTTGTTTTTTATTGTTGGTTTGAAAGTACTTATTTAAAAGCTCATTTACCTTTCTACCAATAGAAAGCATCTTTTGATTTTTGTCATACAATTCCTGGAAACCAGAGAGTTTATCTTGAATTCTTTGTTCTTTTTCCTGTAAACTTTCTAAATGTTCTTGGCCTTTCGCTTTTTGATTTTCTAAACTGTCTGATGTTTTCTGTAATCGATTTCTTTCTTTTTGTAACTTAGAAATCGTTTTGTCTAAACGTACCTTTTCTGTTTCTACTCGTTTCTTGGCTTTATTGATTAAGCTAAAAGGGATTCCGTTTTTTTGAGCTACCTCAAAAGTAAATGAACTTCCTGCTTGACCAATAAACAATTTGTAAAGTGGTTCTAAAGTACGTTCATCAAATTGCATATTTGCATTGGTTACGTTTTCCAGTTCTGCAGCTAAAACTTTTAAGTTGGAGTAGTGGGTTGTAATAATCCCAAAGGCTTTTTTAGAATAAAACTCTTCTAAGAAAATTTCTGCTAAAGCACCTCCTAATTCTGGATCTGAACCAGTACCAAATTCATCAATTAAAAAAAGTGTGTTTTCGTTACATTTTCTTAAAAAATAACGCATATTTTTTAATCTATAACTGTAAGTACTTAGTTGATTTTCTATAGACTGATTGTCTCCAATATCCGTTAAAATAGTATCAAAAATATAGGTTTCACTGCGCTCATCAACAGGAATTAAAATTCCACTTTGCACCATTACTTGCAGTAAACCAATAGTCTTTAAGGTGATACTTTTTCCTCCTGCATTAGGTCCTGATATAACAATAATTTGTTGTTTTTCATCTAATTGAATAGTTTGTGCAACAGTATGAATATCTTGTGTTTTATTTTTTCTCCATAAAACAGGATGGTATGCATTTTTAAAAAATATCTTCTTTTCCTTAGATATTTTTGGCAGAATAGCATCCATATCTTGTGCATATTTTGCTTTGGCTCCAATAGCATCTAAATGCACTAAAAAATCAATATATTCTTTTAGAAGAGAAACCATTGGTCTAATAGTATCTGCTAACGCTCTTAATATTTTTATGACCTCTTGTTTTTCTTCATAAACCAAGTTTTGATATTCTCTACTGTATGCCAAAGTTGCTTGTGGTGCTATATAAACAATTCCTCCAGATTTTGAAGAGCCTAACAAACTACCAGCTACTTTTCTTCTATGCATTGCAGAAACTGCCAAAACTCTTTGATTATCTACAATGGTTTCTTTTATGTCATCTAAATAACCAGCAGCAATTGCTTTAGATAAAGCTGATGAAAAACTTGCACCTATTTTGCCTCTAACATTATTAATATCTCTACGAATTTGTTTTAAAGCAGAGGAAGCATTGTTTTTTACTTCGCCAGAAATGTCTATGATTTTT
>CAXBAC010000182.1:0-5474 GCA_963973485.1 uncultured Polaribacter sp.
CCAAAAGTAGCATTGTTTGATAATAAATATCAATACAACCAAATGTTGGTTGAAAAAAATATTACTTTTTATTCAAACTGCGAACATCACTTTGTACCAATTATTGGTAAGGCACATGTTGCTTATATCTCTTCAGGTAAAGTAATTGGCCTATCTAAACTAAATAGAATTGTACAGTATTATGCAAAAAGACCACAAGTTCAAGAGAGGTTAACTAATCAAATTGCAGAAGAACTAAAGTCAATTTTAGACACAAAAGACGTTGCTGTAATCATAGATGCTAAGCACTTATGTGTTTCATCTAGAGGAATTAAAGACGATACCTCATCTACAGTAACCTCATATTTTGGAGGTAAATTTAACAATCAAGAGAAAATAGTAGAATTACAAAACACTTTAAAATATTAATTATGGAGTTAATAGAAAAAGCAATTGAATTTGAGAACAGAAAAATGAGGTTTCCAACAACTAGTGATCGTATTATGGCCTCAAGAGAAGCAAAGTCTTTGATACTAAGCTTAAATGAAATTTACAAGCAAAGTAAAGACAAAAAAATTATGGATATCATGAAGCGTTTAACTGTTATCAAACAAAAAATAGAAAAGCGTTTAAAAGGTAAACCATTAACAGCAGCATAAATAGTTCTTATTTTTCTTGTTTTTCTAACTTTTATATTTATATTGCCAAATTAGAAAAATCAGCAAAAATAGATAATGGAATTATTAGAAAGAGCTACTGAGTTCGAGAACAGGAAATTTTCGTTTAAAACCACGAGCGATAGAATTTTAGCCTCTAGAGAAGTAAAAGCACTTATTTTAGAGTTAAATGAAGTATATAAATTAGAGAAAGATCCAGAAATTATGGATCATATGAAGCGTTTAACAGCTGTAAAACAGAAAATTGAAAAACGCTTAAAAGGAAGACGTTAAAGCATCATGAGAAATATAGTAATTATAGGAGGAAGTAAAGGAATAGGAAATGCTATTGTAAATTCTTTAGTAGAAGAAAACAACATAATTAATATTAGCAGATCTAAACCAGAAAAGTCCCATAATAACTTAACGCATTATTCTCTAGATATCTTAAATGATGATTTACCAAAATTAGAAAATGTAGACGCTCTAATATATTGTCCTGGAAGTATAAATCTAAAACCAATTTCGAGACTAAAACTAGATGATTTTAGAGACGATTTTGAGATTAATGTAATTGGGGCAGTTAGAACAATTCAGCATTTTCTACCTACTTTAAAGGATGGAAATAAACCATCTATAGTATTATTTAGTACAGTTGCAGCAAAATTAGGAATGCCTTTTCATGCAAGCGTTGCTGCTGCAAAATCTGCTGTAGAAGGTTTAACAAAATCTTTAGGTGCAGAATTAGCACCAACTGTTCGTGTTAACGCAATTGCACCTACTGTTACAGATACAGATTTAGCTTCTAAGTTACTTAGAAATGACAGAATGATAGAAAACATCACAGAACGTCATCCGCTTAAAAAATACTTACAACCTAATGAAGTTGCAGATTTAGCAACCTTTTTAATTTCAGATAAAGCCGCATCAATTTCTGGGCAAATCTTTGAATTAGATTGTGGTATTGTAAGCTTCAAAATATAAAAAAATCTTTATTATGACTAATATCTACGATATTAAGATTGATAGTTTACAAGGTAAACCTATCAATCTTAACGACTTTCAAAACAAATATATTTTATTCGTAAACGTTGCGTCTAAATGTGGTTTTACTCCACAATACAAAGGTTTAGAGCAATTACACCAAGAATACAAAGACAACTTAGTTGTTATAGGTGTTCCTTGCAATCAATTTGGTAGTCAAGAGCCTGGTTCTGCAGATGAAATTGAAGAATTTTGTGAAGTAAATTACGGAGTTTCATTTTTAATTACAGAAAAAATAGATGTTAAAGGTCAGAACCAACATCCACTATATAGCTGGTTAACAAATAAAGATTTTAATGGTAAAAAAAGTTCTTCTGTAAAATGGAATTTCCAAAAATACTTAGTTTCACCAGAAGGAAAATTAATCGATTATTATTTTTCACTAACAAAGCCTTTAAGTTCTAAAATAACAAAACACCTATCTTAATTATGTTTGGACTATTTAAAAAGAAATCTGAAGTAGAAAAATTGCAAGAAAAGTATAAAAAATTGATGGAAGAAGGCTTTAAGTTACAATCTGTAAACAGAAGCGATAGCGATCAAAAATATTTAGAAGCAGATAATATTCTAAAAAAAATAGAAGCTTTAAAAAACAATTAAATGAAAAATCAACTAAAATTTACACTGCTTTTTATAGTGATTAATTTTAGTGGTTTAGCTATAGGCAATTTTTTTATGGATAATGGACCAATGAAAGATTGGTACATAAACCTAAATAAAGCACCTTGGACACCCCCAGGCTGGGTTTTTGGTGTAGCTTGGACATTTATTATGATTTGTTTTTCAGTTTATTTAGGAAAACTTTTTACAACCGAAAATACTCTAAAAAATAGAACCCTTTTTCTAAGTCAGTTTATTTTAAATGTAAGTTGGAATTTTATTTTTTTCAATAAACAGCTCATATTTTTAGGTCTCATAAACATCACTTTACTTACAATAATTTTATTTACATACTTTTTTACATCTAATTTAAAGTCATACAAATACTTTTTATTACCATATATCCTATGGTTGTGTATAGCAACTTCATTAAATCTGTATATTTTTGCACAAAATTAAACCCTTTTAAAATGAACAACATATCATATATTGAAGAAGAAATTTTAGATTTAAGAAATATGCTCAAGCAACATAAGCTTTTCAAAAATCTAAACTCTTTAGATGATATAAAAGTTTTTATGGAAAACCATGTGTTTGCAGTTTGGGATTTTATGTCTCTTTTAAAAAGTCTGCAAAATCATTTTACTAACACTCAAGTTCCTTGGACACCTCCAAAACATCCTGTATTAGCTAGATTTATAAATGAGATTGTTCACGGAGAAGAAAGTGATATTAATGAAAATGGAGAACCAAAAAGTCATTTTGAAATGTATTTAGATGCCATGAATCAAGTTCAGGCAAATACTTTAGAAATACAAAAGTTTGTAAAATTAATTGAGGAAAATCACAGCATAGAAAGTGCTTTAAACACAATAAAAATTGATGAGCAAATAGCAAATTTCGTAAAAAATACTTTTGCTATTATAGCTACAAACCAACCTCATAAAATTGCAGCTGCATTTACGTTTGGTAGAGAAGACATTATACCAGATATGTTTTTCGAAATTCTAAAAAACGCTGATACTAGTAATGAAAAATACAATAAACTAAAATACTATTTAGAAAGACATATAGAATTAGATGGAGATGAACATGGCCCTTTATCTTTACAAATGATCTCAGAACTTTGTGGAGAAAACAGTCAAAAATGGCAAGAAACCTTAGTCGTTGCAAAAAAATCTTTAACAGACAGAATACAGTTGTGGGATGCAGTTCATCACTTAATTCAAAAACAAAAACTAGTCTATTCATAAAATAAATGTTATGAAAATATATACATTACACAAAACTCAAAAATTACCAATTTCACTTGATAAAGCTTGGGAGTTTTTATCAAATCCAGAAAATTTAAAAGTAATTACTCCAGATTATATGAGTTTTGATATTGTTTCTAAAATTGATAGACCATTATACACAGGCCAAATCATTCAATATATTGTTACTCCTTTGCTAGGTATCAAAACAAAATGGGTTTCGGAAATTACACACATAGAAGACAAAAAATATTTTGTAGATGAGCAAATGTATGGACCATATTCACTTTGGCATCACAAACATTTTATCAAAGAAATTGATGGTGGTGTACTTATGGAAGATATTATTGATTACAAAGTCCCTCTTGGTTTTTTAGGACGATTAGCACATCCTTTTTTAGTAAAACCTAAATTAGAAGAAATATTTAATTACAGACAAGAAAAATTAGAAGAACTATTTGGAGAATACAAGTAATATGAAAGATACAGTAAACATTTTTTGGTTTAGGAGAGATTTACGTTTGGATGACAATATAGGCTTTTACAATGCTTTAAAATCTGACAACAAAGTACTTCCTATTTTTATTTTTGATTCAGAAATATTAAAGAAATTACCAGAAGATGATGCCAGAGTTACCTTTATTTTTAACACGTTACAAGAAATGCGTAACGAAATCCAAGAACAATACAAAAGTAGCATTGCTATTTATCATGGAAAACCAAAAGAAGTTTTTAAAAAGTTAATTGCTGATTACACTATAGAAACTGTTTTCACAAATCATGATTATGAGCCTTATGCAACCCAAAGAGATCAAGAAATTAACGATGTATTAACAGCAGAAAACATTAATTTTAAAACATACAAAGATCAAGTAATCTTTGAAAAAGATGAAGTTGTAAAAAAAGACGGAGATCCGTACAAAGTATACACTCCATACATGAAGTTATGGAAAGAAGAATTTAAAAAAATTGATTTAAAAATTTTTTACACCAATGATTATTTAGGTAATCTTGTAAAAAACACAAGACTCCCTAACTTGTCACTTTCTGATATGGGCTTCAAAAAATCGAGTCAAGAAATCAAAAAATACGATGTTACCCCTACTCTAATTCAAGAGT
The DNA here is from genome assembly GCA_963973485.1 of uncultured Polaribacter sp. Taxonomy (GTDB): domain Bacteria; phylum Bacteroidota; class Bacteroidia; order Flavobacteriales; family Flavobacteriaceae; genus Polaribacter. The sequence goes on from CAXBAC010000182.1 coordinate 4,652, forward strand.
ATGAAGACACCAGAAATTATCCTGCACAAGATGCAACATCACGTTTAGGGCCACATTTAAGATTTGGAACAGTTAGCATACGTAAAATGATGAAAAAAGCAATTGCAGAAAAAAACGAAATGTTTTGGCAAGAATTAATTTGGCGCGAATTTTTTATGCAAATCCTTTGGCATTTTCCTCACACTAAAGACAAAGCGTTTAAAAGTAAATACGATAGAATTGAATGGAGAAATAATGAAGACGAATTTGATGCTTGGTGTAAAGGCGAAACTGGTTATCCTTTAGTTGATGCTGGTATGCGTCAGTTAAACGAAACAGGGTTTATGCACAACAGAATTAGAATGTTAGTAGGCAGCTTTTTATGCAAACATTTGCTCATAGATTGGAGATGGGGTGAAGCCTATTTTGCAGAAAAACTCCACGATTATGAAATGGCAAGCAATGTAGGAAATTGGCAATGGGTTGCAGGCTCTGGTGTAGATGCCTCACCTTATTTTAGAATTTTCAACCCCACAACGCAAATCAAAAAATTTGATAAAGACTACAAATACATTCAAAAATGGGTGCCAAATTACAATAAAACCTCTTATCCAAAAGAAATTGTAGATCACAAAGAAGCTAGAGAACGCTGTTTAGAAACTTATAAAAAAGCGGTTAGTTAACTAAAAGTCAAAACGATATTTAACTATTATTTTAACCTTAAAAAAAAAGTGAAATTTATATTGTGTGAAACATTATTTTACTTTTAATTTGCGGTGCTAAAAATTGAAAAAAGCCGATGTAGCTCAGCTGGCTAGAGCAGCTGATTTGTAATCAGCAGGTC
>CAXBAC010000183.1:0-5462 GCA_963973485.1 uncultured Polaribacter sp.
GAATAGATATCAATAAACGATGGATAAATATTTTTACCCTCTAAATCTGTTGTTTTTGTTCCTTTAGGAATTTTTACAGATTTACCAACACTTACTACTTTACCATCTTTTATTAATAAAGTACCGTTTTTAATAACTTCTGTTGGTGTAACATAAATGGTTGCATTGGTAAATGCAAACGTGGTGTTTTCTGTGGTTTTAACCCCTGAATCTGTGGGGAAATAATCTTGCGCATACGAATAGTGTATGGACAATAGAAAAAGTAATACTAATAGTTTTTTCATGTAGTTTGAATTAATTAAAATAAGTTTCTAAATTTAGAAATAAGCTAGTTGACAAATGTTAAAACACTGCATTTTAACAAATATTTAAGAAAACGTACTTCCTTGGGTTTCGTAAAAGTAAGAAATTAATAAATCAACTACATAATTATAAGAAGCAACACCTTTATCTTGTTTATTAGCTTTTAAATAAGCATTGTACCCTTTTTTTACAATGGGTTCAAAAGGGTTTCTGTAAGCGTCCCAAAATTTATAGCTACTATTGAAGTCTTTTATAATGCCTTTATTCACAGTTTGCCATAAGTCTCTTGATAACTCTGGATTCCTTTTTCGTAATTCAGCAATACAATAGGCAAATGCCATTCTATAACTTGCATATTTGAAGTAAATGTCATCATTATAATTAGCAGCTAAAAAGCCTACAAAATTAGCTTCATTTTCTGCAGCAAAACCAATTTGATGTGCCATTTCATGACAGGTGGTTGTTGGATAACTTGTTTTTGGGACTAACTTATTTACTTGAGCTTCTCCTGTTAAAGGATTTAAATAACCAGATGTGCCATTATACGTTTGTAGTAAACTCATGGAAGAGTTTTTTACTGATGAAAACGTATAGTTAAGCTTAGGGAAATCTTTTGTAACATTTTTAAATCCGACAATAGCTTTAGCGTACATTTCTTTTTGCTGATAAGGATTGACAACCATCACAATATCATTTTTTGTAATTTGATTTTGATAATGATTTAATTGCTTAATAATGTATTTTGTAGTTTGTAATAACTGTTCTGTTGAATATTCTTTTTGCTGGTAGTTTAAGTTTTTTGCTAAAGGTTCTCTGTAATAATTTAATCCCCAAAACAAATAAAAACAAAAATATATTATAGAGGCGACTGCTGTTAAATGTACAATCTTATGCAAGACATGTTTAAACTTATTCTTTATTAATAAAAACAAAAAACGTAAGAGGAAAAAAAGTAAAAATGCAATCAAAATATCTCCTACAGAAAAAGGAATCCAACCAAAAAGTATTCTTAATGTCGATGAAATATATGGATAAATTCCGTTTGAATAATATTGCTCTACAACCTCAGGGTAATTTGCAATCAAACGCATAAATAGCATTTGAATGGGTAGCAATAAAGCCAATAAAATATGTTTTTTATTCCAATTCATATAGGTAAAAATAACATTTCATTTTTAAAGTTGACTGGTTATTAACAAGATAATAACAATTTTGTTTACAATAAATGTTTACAAATTTATGTTAATTTTTAACAAGGCTAATCAACCTAAAAAAGTACATTTGTAGTAATGGAAAAAACGAATACAATAGCAGGAAAAAAGATTGATAAATCTAGAATTATCAGTCTCGAAAAAGGCAAAATACCACCACAGGCAGTAGAATTAGAAGAAGCTGTGTTAGGTGCAATGATGATTGATAAAAAGGGCATAGATGATGTAATTGATATTTTACATTCAGATGCTTTTTACGATGCAAAACACCAAGAAGTATATGCTGCTATTTATGAATTGTTCCAAAATTCACAACCAATTGATCTTTTAACAGTTTCTAATTTGTTGAAAAAAAATGGGAAACTAGAGATGGTAGGTGGCGATTTTTATTTAATTCGTTTAACACAAAAAGTAGCCTCTTCTGCACATATTGAATTTCATGCCAGAATCATTTTACAAAAATATATTCAACGAAGATTAATTTCCATTTCTTCAGAAATTATTGAAAGTTCTTATGATGAAGGTACAGACGTTTTCGATTTACTAGATGAAGCAGAAGGTAAACTATTTGAGGTAACTCAAGGTAACTTAAAAAAGAGTTCAGAAGATGCAGGTTCTCTTGTAAAACAAGCTTTAAAAAAGATACAAGAAATTGGGAATCAAGAAGGGATGTCTGGTTTAGCAACAGGGTTTACCAAGCTAGATGCTTTAACTTCTGGTTGGCAACCATCAGATTTAATTATTATTGCTGCAAGACCAGGTATGGGTAAAACTGCCTTTGTAATTTCTATGGCTAAAAATATGGCTATTGATTTTAATCATGCTGTAGCTGTATTTTCATTAGAGATGTCATCTGTACAGTTAATTACAAGAATGATTTCTTCTGAAACAGGTTTAACATCAGAAAAATTAAGAAAAGGTAATTTAGAGCCTCATGAATGGGAGCAATTAAATGTTAAAGTAAAGCGTTTGTCTGATGCACCTATTTTTATTGATGATACACCATCTTTATCAATTTTTGATTTACGTGCAAAAGCAAGACGTTTAGTATCTCAACATAATGTAAGAATCATTGTAATTGATTATTTACAATTGATGACAGCTGGAGGAAATGGAAAAGGAGGAGGAAACCGTGAACAAGAAATCTCTACCATTTCTAGAAACTTAAAAGCTTTAGCAAAAGAATTATCTGTACCAGTAATTGCACTTTCTCAATTATCGAGAGCAGTAGAAACACGTGGAGGTTCTAAAAGACCTTTATTATCAGATTTACGTGAATCTGGAGCAATTGAGCAAGATGCAGATATTGTAAGCTTTATTTTTAGACCAGAATATTATGGAATGACAGAATGGGATGATGATGAGCATACACCATGTGAAGGTCAAGGAGAATTTATTGTTGCCAAGCACAGAAATGGTGGTTTAGATAACATTCGATTAAAGTTTACAGGTCATTTAGCAAAATTTTCAGATTTAGAAGAAGGGTTTAGTTCTGAGTTTCAGTCGTCTATGAATGCAGATTTTCCAGAAGATCCATTTGCAGGTCAAGGAGGAGTAGATCCAAAAGATGCTTTTGGTGGAGAAGATGATGATGATGTACCCTTCTAAAAACTTAAATAATTTATAAATTAAATGAAATACACAATTGCTTTAAAGTAATTGTGTATTTTAGTTTTTGAAATGAAAAAACTCTTTTTAATAGCTACTTTTTTATTGATTTCAAAGTCCATTTGGGCATCATTTATATATGTACCCATGAATGATGATAATCAGAAAAACCATTTAAAAGCTTACGGAATTGTATACTTTGGTCTAGAAGCAGGCCTAAAATCGAAATGGCTCTTAAATTATGATGGAGGTGCTTTTTTAATAGAAAACAATAAGGCTATAGAAAACGAATGTAAAATTAGAGGAGTTTCTTATCAAATCATTTCAGATGCAAGAGCTAAACTTATTTTAGAAGAAATTTCATCACCTTCAAGCAATCAAGAAGCTGTAACATTAGAAAAAGCTCCAAAAATTGCGGTATATTCTCCTAAAGATAAAATGCCTTGGGATGATGCTGTAACTATGGTATTAACTTATGCAGAAATTCCTTTTGATGTAATATATGATAAAGAAGTGTTAGCAGACAAACTCTTACTATATGAGTGGTTGCATTTACATCATGAAGATTTTACAGGGCAATATGGTAAATTTTACGGCTCTTTTAGAACTGCACCTTGGTACATTCAAGGTAAAAAAGATGCAGAAAAATTAGCAACTGAATTGGGTTTTGCTAAAGTATCTGAAGAAAAATTAGCAGTGGCTAAAAAAATTAGAGATTACGTAATTGGTGGTGGTTTTATGTTTGCAATGTGTTCAGCCACAGATAGTTTTGATATTGCTCTAGCAGCAGAAGGTGTAGATATTGCAGAAGCTATGTTTGATGGAGATGCATCAACACTCAATTATCAATCTAAAATAAATTTTAATAAAACATTCGCTTTTACTGATTTTGATTTGGTAAGAAACCCAACAACCTATGAGTTTTCTTCTATTGATATGACTCGTAAACGAAGAATTCCTAAAACTTCAGATTATTTTTCTTTGATAGAATTTTCGGCAAAATGGGATCCTGTGCCAACCATGTTAACGCAAAACCACACGATTTTAGTAAAAGGTTTTATGGGGCAAACCACTTCTTTTGATAGGAATACTGTAAAAAGTAATGTATTAGTTTTAGGTGAAAATAAAACCAATAGAGAAGCTAGATACATTCATGGTACTAAGGGTAAAGGAATGTTTACTTTTTATGGAGGTCATGATCCAGAAGATTATACACATAGAGTAGGAGACCCAAAAACTGAGTTAGATTTACACCCAACTTCTCCTGGTTACAGATTAATTTTAAATAATGTATTGTTTCCTGCAGCTAAAAAGAAGAAGCAAAAAACTTAAAACGCATTATTTTAACAACATAAAAATTCGTTGTTAATAAAACTAAAATAAATAGTTCGTAAAACGATTTCAAATTCACACACTTTTGTATTTTTGCACTTATATAATTTCAATATAATACAATGCCAACAACGCAACAATTACAAGATTTTACACAACAAGTTCGTAGAGATATTTTAAGAATGGTACACAAAGTAAATTCTGGACATCCAGGAGGTTCTTTAGGTTGTGCTGAGTTTTTCACTTGCTTATATCAAGAAGTAATGGACTATTCTACAGAGTTTACTATGGATGGTAAAAACGAAGATTTATTTTTTCTTTCAAATGGGCATATTTCACCTGTTTACTATAGTGTTTTGGCACGAAGTGGTTTTTTTCCAGTTGATGAATTGAATACATTTCGATTAATAGATTCACGTTTACAAGGGCATCCAACAACACATGAAGGTTTAGAAGGAATTCGTATTGCTTCTGGTTCTTTAGGACAAGGAATGTCTGTGGCTTTAGGAGCAGCTGAAGCAAAAAAATAAATGGAGATAATAAATTAATTTATTCACTTCATCGAGATGGAGAATTACAAGAAGGGCAAAACTGGGAAGCAATTATGTATGCATCTGCTAAAAAAGTAGATAATATTATCTGTACTATTGATTTGAATGAAAAGCAAATTGATGGAGCAACTGATGATGTTTTACCAATGGGAAGTATTAAAGCAAAATTTGAGGCTTTTGACTGGGATGTGGTTGTTGTAAAAGAAGGGAATGATACTGAAGCAATCTTAGCTGGTTTAGCAGAAGCAAAAGCTTTAACAGGTAAAGGTAAGCCTGTGTGTATTTTACTACATACAGAAATGGGGAATGGAGTAGATTTTATGATGAATACACATGCTTGGCATGGAAAAGCACCTAATGACGAGCAATTAGAAAGTGCTTTAACTCAAAACCCAGAAACTTTAGGAGATTACTAAAATCTGAATTACAATAGTAAAGAATACGATATTCAAGAGCT
>CAXBAC010000184.1:0-5446 GCA_963973485.1 uncultured Polaribacter sp.
TGGATCTATGTTACCACAAATTATTTTAGGCAATTATGTTAAAAAAAAAGAGAAACGAAAAAAAATATACATTTTAGGATCATTACTGCAATTTATAGCAATCTTTGCAATAGCTTCAATTGCTTATAATTTTGAAGGGGTTTTAGGTGGATTTTTAATCGTGTTTTTCTTAATTGTTTTTAGTTTATCTAGAAGTTTATGTTCTTTAAGTTCAAAAGATGTTTTGGGCAAAGTAATACCAAAAAAAAGTAGAGGTAAACTTAAAGGTTATACTTCTTCTGTTTCTGGGATTTTAGTATTATGTGCAGGCCTTTTTTTAATTTACAAATCTAAAACAGATACCTCTATTCTCTTTTATAGCTTACTTTTGGTTTTTGCTAGTTTCATGTGGCTACTAGCCGCAGTTTTTTATTCAAAAATTAAAGAACCTAAAAGTGATATAGAAAAAACAAACTTATCTTTAAAAGCATCTTTTAAGAAATTAAACCTGTTAAAAACAAACAATCATTTTAGAAACTTTATTATAGCAAGGTCTTTATTATTATGTTCTTCTTTATCAGCACCTTTTTATGTATTACTTGCACAAAGAAATATTGGTAAAGATGCTTATTTATTAGGGTTATTTATTCTTGTAAACGGAATAGCATCAGTAATAAGTGCTCCTATTTGGGGTAATTTGGCTGATAAATCCAGTAAAAACGTAATGGCCATTGCTTCTTTAGTTGCTTCGCTTCTTGGAGTTTTAATGGTGATAATTTTAGTAGTTTTTAAAGATATTTCTAATATGTATTGGATATATCCTACTGCATTTTTTATTTTAGGTATAGCACACAGTGGAGTTAGGTTAGGTAGAAAAACATATATTGTTGACATGGCTGAAGGCAACCAAAGAACAGATTTTGTAGCCATTAGTAATACCATTATTGGTTTAATATTGCTAATTACTGGAGGTTTAAGTGCCTTAGCTTCTATATTTTCTGTAGAAGCCGTACTTTTACTACTCTCTTTACTCGGGTTTTTAGGAGCCTACAGAAGTAACCAATTGCCAAATGTTGAAAAAAATTAAACGGTTATGTTGCAAAAAAAATATCCTTTTGATCCCTCTGTAAAACATCATTTTATTATTGCTCTTGGGTTAGCTATCTGGATTTTTCTTTTTCTCTATTTTACAGAACCATTAGATGTAAATGAAATTTATGATGATGAAAAACTTCTATTTCTTTCTCTTTATGGATTATTAGGTGCTTTTTGCTACATCATATTTTTACCAATTCAACAATATTTATACAATAAAAATGATAAAACTTGGGTTTTAAAAACCGAAATAATTTTCTTTATCATTTTTGTTTTTATAGGCATTTTAGCTGCTAGATTATTATATCTTTTTGTAATTGTATCTGGTGAACCTAATCCTTATTCTTTATACTATCATCTAACAGCAATTATTTTACCAGCATTTTCTATTATTTTACCCATAATTATACTAGGTAGATTTGGTTTTGGAAAATACCATGATAAAAAAATTGATGACAAAAAAATAGAGATTAAAGGTGAAGGAAATTATGAGGGATTACGTCTGTTTTTAAATGATGTGATTTGCATACAATCATCAGACAATTATATAGAGGTATTTTATTTGAATGGTAAAGATTTGAAAAAAAACTTAATTCGAAATAAATTATCTGCAATTGCAGATGAGTTTCCTGAACTTTTAAAAACGCATCGCTCTTTTTTGATAAACCCATATCACTTTTTACAGTGGCAAACAGAAAAAAGCAAATTGTTTGTAATGTTATTTCACCACATAAAAGTGCCAGTCTCTAGAACCTATCAAAAAGAGGTGAAAGCAGTGTTGAATTCTACCACAACATAAATGCATTTCACCCCAAACACATTTATCTATTGAGTTTATACTGATTTGCTTTCTAAATTTGTATCAGAAAGTTTACTACAAAAAATCATTATTATGAAAACTCAAATTACCTTTATTACAGCATTATTTTTATCAATCTTTATTTTATCTGCTCAAAATAAACCACAAGAAGTATTTATTATTGGTACAATGCATACCGTACCAAAAATTGTAAAAAATAGTTATAAACCTATGTTACGTTTAGCTAAAAAATATAATCCAGAAGCCATTTATGTAGAATCGCCAATGGCAAATGATACTATTTCTTGGGAATATTTAAAAAATGGATGGTCTAAAGGATATCAAAATTTTTATAAACTATCAGACTCACTTCAGAATCACTTTGATTTTAATAAGAATAAATTTAATAATATTCTTCAAAAATCGTTTTCAAATATGAATGAGAAAGATTTATCTTATTTGGTAAATGGTTTTGCTTATCAAAGAGATAATGGAAACTATGGTTTTTACAAATATTTAAAAAAATATGGAACAAAAGGAGCAAAGAAATCGTTAAGACATGAAGATGAAGATTTAACTTACAAGCTAGCTTTGGCAATGAATCAAAAAAAAATAATAAATATTGATGATCAACAAACGAATAAAGAGTATCACATTGCTTGGCGTAAATGTTCAAATGAAGGTGTAAAAAACGGTAATAATGCTGCCAATTCTAAATTGTATAAAAAGAACTATAATAGTGCTATTTTACCTGCCATTTTTAGAGGTTTAGGGAAACACACCAATAAACAAAAATCATTACAGCAGTTGCATGATATGGCCTCATTCTCATACGTAATAGAAGATACAGATGGTTGTAAAGAAGGTAGAAAATATTTTGATGAAAGAAATATGAGAATTACTAAAAATATTGCAAATCAAGTAATTACATCAAAAAAAATAAGAAATATTGTCATTATAGGAGCTGCACATGTTGTGGGTTTACAAAAGGAATTTCAACAGAATTATCCACAACTAAAAGTCATTCTTATGAATGCGTATTAACCTTTCTGAATTGCTTTCATTAGAAAACGCTCACAAATTAATGTGAGCGTTTGTTTATTTATCTATTTAAAATTTTTATGATTCTTTTTTCTTTTCTACAATCGTTTCATTTTCTAAATCAAACTTTTTATTGGTGTTTAAATCAATATTAGCGCTTGTAGGATTATCTTGTTTTTCTGTTCTTTCAAATTTTCTGTTTTCTTGTATTTTTCCCATAATATTATATTTTTTTGTTCCATTTAATATAATAAATAACTAAAAACTAATGAGTTAAAAAAATGTTAAGCCAGTTTTTAAAAAGTTAAAATAGTTATAGCGTTAAGAATTACATCTTTAAAGTTAATAGAAACTACAAACTGTAATTAGTTTTGTAATGAACTTTAAACAATCAATCAAATGGGAATATTAACAATAATTTTAAGCATTTTATTACCTCCTTTAGCTGTAGCTCTAAAACATGGCTTAGGAAAAGACTTTTTAATCAATTTACTATTAACAATTTTAGGTTGGTTGCCTGGTGTAATACATGCTTTTTATGTAAACAGTAAATAAAGATGAAAAAAGATAAGACAAACTACAATTCAGAAATTACAAAAGAAGATTTAAGAACTTTAGGTGACAAAGAAGGAAACTTAAAAAATGATTTAAACGAAGATGAATATTTAAAAGAAAGAAAGAAAAAAGTTGATTTTACTGGAAAAGATTTGGACATTCCTGGAAGAAGTCTACCTAAAAATAAGACAAAGAAGGTTTTAAAAGATGAAGAAAATCAAATGTACAGCTTAGGTAGTGATGATAATGAAAATCTAGAAATAGATACCATTACCAATAAAAAGTAATACTTAATCAATTTAAAAAATTACAAACTCATGAGGAATTCTCGTGAGTTTTTTTTATGAAAAATCTATGAGATTGACTTTTTAATAAAACTATCTGAATACACTTTTGTAAAATGTGCGCCGAAAAATAAAATTAAACTAGAATAAGAAACCCAAAGCATTATTAAAATTACAGAACCTGCTGCACCATATGTAGATCCAGGGTCCATTTCTTTAAAATACCAAGCCATTAAAAACTCACCAAATACAAATAAAATTGCAGTTAATGCTGCCCCAATTTTTACGGCCTGCCAACTAATTTTTTTAGAGGGTAAATATTTAAACATTGTTGCAAATAGTGCATAAATAAATAAAAGTGATATAAAGAAATCTAAAATAAATAGGTAATCAAATAAAAAGTCTGGTAAATATGTATTTAAAACTTTATTAAAAGTGCTTATAAGGGCTGTTAATATAAAACTAATTAATAGTAAAAATCCAATAATTAAAATAAAGCCAAAACTCTTTATTCTACTCGAAATTATAAATAACAATCCACTTGACTTATCCTCTTCATTCACCTCCCAAATTTTATCAAATGCTTGTTGTAGTTGAAAAAAGACACCTGTAGAACCGTAAATTAAAGTAACAAAGCCTATAATGGTAGTAAAAATTGATACAGATTCACTTCCTCTATCAACCATCATTTGCCTAATAGATTCTGCTGTTGGCGAACCAACAACACTTGTAATCTCATCTAATAATTCTCCTTGAACAATTTCTTTACCCCAAATATTACCAATTAAATTTAAAATAATTACTAACAAAGCTGGTAGAGATAATATAGCGTAATAGGCTATAATTGCACTAAGCTCAAAAGGACTACTGTTAAACCAATTAACGCTTGCTTTAACAACAGTTTTAGGTAAGTATTTTAATTTAAAATCGGTTTTCAATATTTCTTTTATTTCTGTCTTTTTATAAGTTCAGCTTCAATATCTTTTAAGGTAAATCCTTTGGCCTGTAATAACATTAAATAATGAAATAATAAATCTGCAGATTCGTATAAGAACAACTCATCATTGTTATCCATAGCTTCAATTACAGTTTCTACAGCCTCCTCTCCTACTTTCTGAGCAATTTTATTTATGCCTTTATCGAATAAACTTGCTACGTAAGATTTTTTAGTGTCTTTATTAGCAACTCTATCAGAAATAACATTTTCTAGAGTTGATAAAAAACCAAAGTTTGATGTGTTTGCTTCATTCCAACATGTATCAGAGCCTTTATGGCAAGTAGGTCCATTAGGATTTACTTGAATTAGTAATGTATCATTATCACAATCTAATTTTATATCAACCAAATGCAAAACATTGCCACTTTCTTCACCTTTTGTCCACAATCTATTTTTTGTTCTACTAAAAAAAGTAACTTTCTTTGTTTCTTTTGTTTTAGCAAAAGCCTCTACATTCATGTAGCCTAACATTAATACATTTTTTGTTGAAGCATCTTGTATAATTGCTGGCACTAAACCATCATTATTTTTATTAAAATCTATGTTCATTATATTAATTTTAATTCCATTTTTATATCAGCAGTTATAAAATGGGTGTCTTTTATTTCTATATGCTTAAATCCAAATTTTTCATACAATCGTAAAGCTTGTTGCAATTTACTGCTCGATTCTAAAACTATAGTTTTAAAACCGTTT
>CAXBAC010000185.1:0-5416 GCA_963973485.1 uncultured Polaribacter sp.
AAGAAAGTACTAATAAAAAAACATCTTTAAACGATGCATTACGTGAGTATGATGTTGCTGTTTAACAGATAATACTATGACAAAGATTACTGCAATTATACCTACTTTAAATGAAGAAGTTCATATAGAAAGTGCTATAAAATCAGTAAGTTTTGCAGACGAAATTATTGTTATTGATTCTTTTAGCACAGATGATACAGTAGCTTTAGCAGAAAAATACAATGTACAAATCATCAAACGTAAGTTTGATGATTTTTCTTCTCAAAAAAACTTTGCAATAACGCAGGCAAAGCATCCTTGGATTTATATTTTAGATGCTGATGAAAGAGTAACTCCTGAAGTACAAAAAGAAATTTTAGAAGCAGTTAAAAATCCAAAAGATAATGTGGGTTTTTTTGTACGTAGAAGTTTTTATTTTGTGGGTAAAAACATCAATTATGGTGGTTGTCAAAGAGATAAGGTAGTACGTTTATTTTTAAAAGCACATTGTTTTTATAAAGGTATAGTTCATGAAAAGATACAAACTGAAGGAAAATTAGGGTTCTTTAAAAATAAAATAGAGCATTATTCGTATAAAAATTATAATCATTATATTTCTAAAATGAATACTTATGGCGCACTTAGAGCTCAGCAATATTTTAATGAAGGTAAAAAAGTGAATGCGTTTCATTTAGTGATAAAACCAATTGCAAGATTTTTTATTCATTTTGTTATAAGACTTGGTTTTTTAGATGGTTTTGCAGGTTTTGTATTTGCCAAAGCACAAGCTTATGGAGTTTATACAAGGTATGTTAAATTACGATTGTTAAATAAAAATATATCGTAAATGTTAAGAAATAAAGATTTTCATGTTGATGCTGTAATTACTTGGGTTAATGGTAATGATCCTAAGCATAAGACTAAAATGCAACATTATTTAGACAATAAAAATATTATTAATAACAAGTCTTTAAGAATGCGATTTGATCAAGTTAATGAAATCGAGTTTGCAGTAAAGTCTATTTTAAAATATGCTAAGTTTGTTAGAAATATATTTATTGTAACAGACAATCAAACTCCAGACTTCTTAAAAGATAAAGCATCTGCATCAAAAAACTATCCAACAGTTTCAATAATAGATCATAAAATTATTTTTAAAGGTTATGAAGAATATTTACCTACTTTTAATTCTTTAGCCATTGAAACGATGTTGTATAGAATTCCTGGGTTAGCAGATCAATTTATTTATTTTAATGACGATGTTTTTTTAGCTAATGAAACTCAAGTAGAAGATTTTTTTAAAAATCAAAAACCTATTCTAAGAGGAAAATGGAACTTGTTTTATGAACATATTTGGCATAAAAAGTTAAAACTATTTTTTAAAAAAATTACTAAAAAACAAAAACAATCAAATTACAAACACAATAAGGGTTTGCAAAAACCTGCAGAGTTTTTAAACTTTAAAAAATATTTTTTTACTCCTCATATTCCTGCAACTTTTTTAAAACCTAGCTTAGAAACGTTTTTTGAAAATAATAAAAGTATTTTAATAGATAATATAAAGTCGAAATTTAGAGAACCAGGTCAATTTGTTGCACATTCACTTTCTAATCATTTACAGATTAAAAGTGAAAATTATGTGCATCAAAAAGATAATCAGCTAGTTTATTTTCAAAATTATACAAAACCTTTGTGGTGGCTTAGGTACAAGTTATCTAAAGTTGAGAACAATAAAAATATCTTATTTTTATGCATGCAGAGTTTAGACCAATGTCCAGAAGATAAACTACAATTTATAAAAACTTGGTTGCATAATAAATACGATTAATTAACTTTCTTATTATTAAAATATAAATATTTTGTTGTGTGGTAATAGGCTGATAAAAGGCTGTCTAATTTACTAGTAATTTTAGGTTTACTCGATTTAATATCTTGAATTTTCCTGTCTTTTAAACTATATAAACTTGCTTTCTTAGAAATGTTTGTTTTTTCATAATAATACTCATCTTTAATTACACCAACAGCTTTTTCACCTTTACTTTGTATGTAAACAAAGGCAGCATTGTTATTATTTGTGCTATCTAATAAATCTCTACCAAGTGTAAAGTTAGAGTAGTTTATCTTTGCTAAACTTGTTGCTGTAGGAAAAACATCAACTAATTTTGCGTATTTATCTACAACTTTAGGTGCTATGTATTTTGGAGCATGAATAAAAAACGGTACATGATGTACTTGTATGCCTAAATCATCTTCATTATTATTTAAAAAATCTAGTTCTTTCATTCCTCCTCTATGATCTCCAAAAAACACAAAAATAGAATTATCATAATAGCCAGAAACCTTTGCTCTTTCTAAAAACTTTGCCACATTAAAATCTAAATATCTTATACCATTAAGCTGACCTAAAGATCGAAAACCACCTTTAAGTAAGGTTTCTTCTGTAATTTCATCTTCTAAAATTGGTCTAAAGTTCTCTTTTTCTTCAGGTACAGTAAAAGGCATGTGGTTTGTAGCTGTTTGAATGTAGGCCACAAAAGGTTGTTTCTTTTCGTTGAGATCTTTTAGAACTTTGTCAGATTCTTTAAATAAATCGTAATCATCTATACCCCAAACATCAGCTCTATTTTCTTCTTCAAAACTGCCTTCTTCGTAAATCTTTAAATTTTTAATGTTCGATTGAAAAACACCTCTAATGTTTGCCCAATTTGCAGAGCCTCCAATAAAGTATAACTTTTCATACCCTTTATATTGATCAAAAATAATTCTCTGATCTATAATCATAGGGTTTCTAGAAGCTGTTTTTACATCTTCTATATCTGGTAAACCTGTAATACTTGCAAAAACACTACCAGCAGTTCCTGGTTTATGTACATAAAATTTAGAAAAACTTACACTTTCTTTTATGATTGAATCCATTTTTGGAGTACTATTTAATGGGTTTCCATAGTAACTCATAGGTGCTGTTCCTGTTGATTCTAGCATTACAAAAATAACATTAGGTTTGTTTTTATAAGGCTCTTTAAAAGTGATTTTCTTTTCGAAATTAATGGTGTCTTTTGGTAAATCTAAATGCTCTGCAATTACTGGATAATATGTTTTAAACTTTTCTAAATCTACACCAACACTTCTAAAAGCAAAACTGTCGAAAAAATATAAAACTGGGTTCAAAGCAAACTGATTAACCTTATTATTTTTAGAAAAGAAAGCTTCACTCCATCTTAAAGGGTAATGGGTTGTGCTGTTGTAAATACCAAAAGATAACACTAAAAATGTAGCAATAAATACTGCTATTTTTAGAGGTTTTTTTAAGTTGCTATGTTGTGTTTTATGAAACCTATAAATAAAGCCAGACAATTTATAAGTTAGAAAGCAAATAATTAAAAGGCCTAATAAGCCTTTATAGACTGGGTAACTTTCAAATAAAACTTGTGTAGATATTTTTAAATTACTTAGAAATCGTAAAGACGCAGCATCTAAACGAATTTCTAAATATTCGTAATAACCAAGATCAAAAATGTAAAATAAGGTTAGCGTTAAAAAGGTTAAAACTGTGTAAATACGAGCTATATTTTTATAAAGTTTTTTCTTGAAAAAGTTATAATTTGTAACTAAAACTAGAATTGCTAAAGGAAAAAATGAAATAATAGCTAATTTTATGTCAAATCGAACTCCTAATAAAATAGCTTTTTTTATTTCTGATGAATTTAAATTGTCTATTTCTAAGAAAAAAGTATAAAAAATAAATCTAAATATTAATGCTAATAGTAAGTATAGTATAACATTAGTGACTATATATTTTATATAATTTGGTATTTTTTGAAGCATAAATTTTATGTAAAATGCAAAGGTAGTATTTTTTAGAAATAGAAGAGATTGGTAAACTTTTTTTAACTGAAGAGATATTTAAAGAATTGGAGATTAATCTTTACATATAAAGCGAATATCAATTTTGATGAAAGCTTTATTAATACTAAATTTGCTGCTCTTTTCAAAAATACAAATGAACTATACAGAAGCATTATCTTCAGAAATTTTTACATTTATCTCAAAAGCATCTAAAGAATTGGGTATAGAATCTTACGTAATTGGCGGTTTTGTACGTGATTATTTTTTAGAGAGAGGTACAGCAAAAGATATAGATGTTGTTGCAGTTGGTAGTGGAATAGATTTAGCATTAAATGTATCTAAACTGTTGCCAAACAAACCAAAAGTTCAAGTATTTAAGACTTATGGAACAGCTATGTTACGTTATAAAGACGTAGAAATTGAGTTTGTAGGTGCTAGAAAAGAATCTTATACAGAAAATAGTAGAAACCCAGAAGTTACTGCAGGTAGTTTAGAGGATGATCAAAACAGAAGAGATTTTACAATAAATGCACTAGCATTAAGTTTGAATGAAAATAATTTTGGAGCACTTTTAGATCCTTTTCAAGGAATGAGTGATTTGCAAAATAAAATCATAAAAACACCTTTAAATCCAGATATAACTTATTCTGATGATCCATTAAGAATGATGCGTGCCATACGTTTTGCATCTCAATTAAACTTTAACATAGAGAAAAATTCTCTTTTGGCAATTACTAAAAATGCACATCGTTTAAAAATTATCACAAAAGAACGAATTGTAGTTGAGTTAAATAAAATACTCGCATCTAAAGAACCTTCTGTAGGCTTTTTATTGCTAGAGGAAACTAAATTGCTTCCACAAATTTTACCAGAACTTATTGCTTTAAAAGGTGTAGAGGAAGTAGAAGGTCAAAAACACAAAGACAATTTTTATCATACTTTAGAAGTAGTTGATAACATTGCTAAACACACAGAAGATGTTTGGTTAAGATGGGCTGCCTTATTGCACGATATTGGAAAAGCACCAACTAAAAGATTTAGTAAAAAGGTAGGGTGGACGTTTCACTCTCACGAATTTGTGGGCTCTAAAATGGTGTATAAAATATTTAAACGATTAAAAATGCCTTTGAACAATAAAATGAAGTTTGTTCAAAAGATGGTTTTATTAAGTTCTAGACCAATTGTGTTGGCAACAGAAGTTACAGACTCTGCTGTAAGACGTTTGGTTTTTGATGCAGGTGATGATATTAATGATTTAATGACTCTTTGTGAGGCAGATATTACTACAAAAAACCCTAAGAAATTCAAGAAATACCATAAAAACTTTGAAATTGTTAGAACAAAAATTAAGGAAGTAGAAGAGCGTGATAGAATTCGCAATTTTCAACCACCAATTACTGGAGAGGAAATTATGGAAGCTTTTAACCTTAAGCCTTGTAGAGAAATTGGTCAAATAAAAGAAGCAATTAAAGAGGCTATTTTAGATGGTAAAATTCCAAATGAACATAAAGCTTCTTACGACTTTATGATTAATAAAGGGCTATCTTTAGGTTTAAAACAACCTTAGATTTTACCTAACTTCAATTTAAAA